>NZ_JAZHLK010000061.1:0-21531 GCF_036549515.1 Aurantimonas sp. E1-2-R+4
ATCCCCGCCCTCGGCCAAAGGCACGAAGGCTATCACTGGCGGAGTTTTGCTCCGGCCAACAGCCAGATATCCGGCCGCTTCAGTGGTGGATTTTTGCACCGGCGCTCTCACCGATCCGATTGCCCGAATCGTGAAGTTGGCCGATCTCGCTGACAACTCCGATCGGTCGCGCCTGGGCGAGATCACGGATGAAGACGAACGCCGCCTCGCCAAATATGCCAGAGCTCGCGAAATCCTCCTGGAGGAAGAATGATCCGCCTCGTCCTCGTCGTAACTCTGTTGGCGTCCCCCGCCGTGGCCGGCGCGCTCCCGGTCTGCTCCGGCGGCGACCGCGCGGAGCGGAAACTCACCTGCATCGTCGACGGGGACACCGGCTGGGAGCGCGGCGTGAAGTGGCGGGCATTGAACGTCGACACGCCCGAAATCAGCCAGCCGGATTGCGCCGCGGAAAAGCAGCTTGGGCTCAAGGCTCGGGATCGGCTTCGTCAGTTGATGGCGAGCGGTTACCAGATAGAGTGGACGGGCGGCCGCGGACGCTACGGGCGAGAACTCGCCAACGTCATCCTGTCGGACGGGCGCGACGCCGGCCAAGTCTTGATCGAGGAAGGTCTGTCGCAGCCATGGCCGAACGACGGGAACCGGTGGTGCAGGTAGCGCTCTGGCCGAAACTGTGACCGTTGTCCGCCAGCAAGCTCTACGTCACGCAGCAGTTCGCGAAACAGGGGCGCAGGCTCATGAATGGGCAGGCGATGCGGTTTTGGATGGCCGAGGAGGCAAGCCTTTGCGCTTACAGCGGCGGTGGGCGGCCGGGAACGTGGTTGACGTCGTACGGCAGTCCTGCGTCGACTAACACCGCGACCCGGATCTGGCACTCGCCGGTCCCGACAGCGCCACCCGAACCAGCTCGGAGGCAGCACCTCTGCGGAAGAGGCCGACAATACCGGGTCAGCCAACTATGCCTGCTCAAAATCGACGGGTTGAAGATCCTTCATGTCGTACAAACTGAAGCGGTACCCTTGCCGTGAGCATTTGAAGTAGTCACCGGTATCGAAGGTCACGATCCGAGCGCCAGGACGGAGATCGCATGCACAGCTTAAACGGTGAGCTACCTCCATAAGATAGGAGTCTACGTAGTCCACTCTGTGGCGACGCATCCAACCAGCGTGCTCTCTGAGAGCTGCGGCGGTATCCGAAGGCGGATGAATGGATGGGAGGAGTGTCACGATCCCCGGCGTCAAGACCCAAGCGAGCAGGTTCCAGGCAATATGCTCCTTCTTGCGCGAGGCGAGAAGGCCGCATGCCTCGACCACTACCGGCGGCGCGACAAACAAGGCGTACTCGATCTCTTCCTCAACAAATAGCTGCGCTTGCTCGTGAAGATTATCACGTTCGTCAACGAAGGCCACAAGGACATTCGTATCGAGAAGAGCCAGGTTTCTTGGAAGGCGCAATTCCGCGGGCGGGATGAGGAAGTCGGTCATCAGTCCGACAACGGAATTCCGCGATCACTGATCGCTAGCCTGATCAGCGCATCGATGTCTCGCTCTTTCGCTGCCGCCTCATTTTCTGAACCCTGCGCTGCGGCAGTGATTACATCTGCAGCAAGGCTCGAAATTTGAAGAGCAAATGCCTCATCCTCAAGAATCCGGTCTAATATAGGGATGCCTTGGATGTGCTGTGGCTCGAATTTTTGGAAATCACCTCGAAATTGCTGCGTCGTTCTACGCACTAGACCATTCACAACATCGCTATTTAGATAGGCCAGGAGCGGCAGGAGCAGGTCGGGATCTTCTGGTACTACCGCCGTACCTCCGACAATAAATGTTCTGCCCAACTGGTCCAATGCGAACGCGGTCCTTGGAGCGAGATCGCGGATCAAAAGCTTCGGGCGCTTCAGCCAAGTCTCGTCTCGCGGCCAGACTAGCTCATACCACTTCCCTCCGCTTTTGCTCAGACTGGCGCGGGACGCGAGCAATTCTCGGTTTCGCATAAAATATGCCCAAGTGTTGGGAAGTTGAAACTCCATTTCTCCTTCTGATATTACATTATTTCCCCTATAGGGGTACAGCAGCCGCTTGGCCGGACGAAGGTTTTCATACCGCCGGACTTCGGAGCCGTAAATCACTGGCTGAAGAAGGTCAATCTCAAGTATCGCACTTTCGCCAAGGCCGTTGACTGCTTTGCAAAGCCCAGATCCGTCAGCCGATTCGATTTCGAAGATAAAGAGATCATTCCCGCCCGTTCTGATGCCTTGAGGGATGGCAGCGATCGTATCTAGCCTTACAGAAACCTCTTCTATTAGAATTAGGGCCTTTTGCTCCGTCTCAGAGAGGAGCGCCCATGGACCTCCGGAGCTCGGATGACGTGCCGTATAAGCGTGAACAGCAGGGTAACTGACCTCGGCAGTCGCCTCGGTGGAAGCGAGCAACAAAGCTGCAAGGAAATCTGGCAGAAGTGAGCGCACCTCTACAACCCGGACTGAACCAGGCGCTGGCTCTTCAGGCTTTCGAACTCTCGCTACAATGCAGCCGATGTACGCGTCAGCGTCGAACGGCCGTGTGGAACCGAAGTCGACAAGGGCGAGCAAGTTAGTTCCGCTCGCAAGCAATGATCGGAGGGTGGCGCCGTTGCGGCTCTTGAACAGCCGATTCGGAACCACGATACCTAAACGTCCTCCCGGCGGGAGAAGCTGAAGTGCCTGCTCCACGAACAGCGAGGAAAAGTCGTACCGCCCCTTAGCTGTAGCGAACCTTGCCTCCAAATCCTCCCGATTGCTAATCAGGCTTGTGGCTAGAAAGGGAGGATTACCCAAAACGATGTCGTACGAGCGGTCGAGTTCCCCCCAGGATCCTCTATCCAGCCCATCTGCGGTGATCACCACGTGCGACAGGTTTGGCAGAGGCAGCGCATCCGGCTCTTGGACCAGTCTCTGCCAAAGGTGCAGGCGAGCGGTGGTAACTGCTCGGGGATCGATGTCGATACCAACGATGAACCCGCCGTCGATTAGCTCGCGTGCCCAGCTCCTATTCGGATCGCGCAACTTAAGGTGGGCCAGCATCTGATCCACCGCTGCGACAAGAAAGGAACCGGAGCCACAGGCAAAATCAATTACGCGAGGAGGATTATCCGACGAGGAATTGTCGAAGAAATCTTCAATGCAGGTGGTCGCGAGATAATCACGAATAAACTTAGGCGTGTAGTAGGCTCCTGAACCTTTCCTTACGGAGACGCGGCTCACTTCTCGTTCCGCTGTATGGAACATATCGAACTGAGGCGCGCGGGGAGCGGGTTGCAAAACGGTAGCAAGATATTTTTCGTATGCGAGGCCTAGAACGTCCGCTTCAATCCAGGAGAAATCGTATCGGGAGCTTCGCCCCGGAAGGTTGCGTGGCTGGTAGAGATCGCGGATTACGCCGTGAACAACGTGCTCCGGAATTTGCAGGCCAACATCTTCATCGAAGAGATCGCTTCCCACTCGGACACGGGCTGCCTCGAACAGATCCGACCAAGAGGTCCAGTTGATCCGATCCGGACCCGTTAGCGTCGAAGCAAGCGAGGGAACCTGCGAGTCCAATGCCCTATCTTCAATGGTCCGCAAAACGAACAGTTGAGCATAAAGGGTCTGCAACAGTTCATCCACGCGCCCTGCATCACTCGCATAGCGAAGAGCCTGATCTCGCCACCCATCCAGACGGTCGACAAGTTCGTCATCCACCGGGCGTAGAAAGCTAGTCGGCTCTTTCTGCTTCGATGCAAACCGCTCGATATCCCTGTCGACCAGCGCCCCAGGGGTCAGGTGTTGCAAGAACTCCCGGTTCGCCGCCGCATCCTCCCACCGAATTTGCGGAAGACGGAACCACTCTCCATTCGACAGCCAATGAGAATTGAAGACGGTGAGACCTGAGCGGTCGGCTACGACGCCCCAGTCTACCGAGGAATGGTAGGCATAGAGCGCGGCGTCATCTAGGGGATCTGCCCCGTTCTGCGCTGTTACCCGAGCGAAAAGCGCGGCAGGCTTGCCAGCGACTGAAACGCGCGCAACGTCAAGTTCGGTGGCGCCTCGACTGATATGACGGGTGAGTAGATCCCTGCCGGTCCACCCAAAATGGACTGCCATATCGGCCCCGGACTGAAGAACATCGGGGGTCGGGTCTCCACGCAGAGACCGCGTGAGTTGGTCTGGCCATCTCTCGTGTATAAGCCCGGTCACTTGCGCGCCTCGCTAGCAATGTTGATCAGGCCACCGCCGCAGACTCGCGTCGGTCCTACGAACTTGCCGGGAGGCTTACACCAGCATTTCTGTGCATGCAAAATGGGAGAGGCAACAGATCGATGAGCCACAGCTGTGTGACGCGACGACCCTCAGATCCGGCTCGTTCACAGGATCGATCTGTAGCCGGGCACGATCACCGGACAGGCGCGAAGGCGTTCTGCCTCCCTAGCCGACACCTCCCCGTCCTTTCGGTCACCCCGGGCGACGATCCGCAGCGCGTCGTCCGGCAATGGCCGCTGCAGCCGTGACGCCTCCGACCACTCCGCGCGCATCCAGACGTCCATCTCGTCGGGTTTGGTGAGGATCACCGGCATCGCCTTCGGATGGATCGGCGCGACCACGGCGTTGGGATCGGTGGTGAGGAAGGCGTAGAGGTCAGCATTCACCTCCCCCTCCTTGGTCTTTCGCACGCTGGTCCAGTTCGTCCAGAGCCCGGCAAACGCCATCAGTGGTCGGCTCTCGTCTGCGGCGAACCAGACCGGCACCTTCTTGCCCTCGGCCGTCGTCTCGTATTCCGAGAAGCTGGTGAAGGGCACGAGGCAGCGGTTCGCCGGCCCCAGCCATCGGCGCCAGTGCGGCGACTTCACGTTGCGGACATTGGTGACGCCGCTGTCGACGGTCCGACCCTTCAGAACGAACTGCGGCGAGGGCATACCCCAGCGCATCATCGTCAACTCGCGCTCGCCATCGGCGGCGGTGCGAACAACCGGCGCGGCATAGTCCGGGAACACGCCAGGCAGCGACGGGAGGTTGCCGGTGCTGTCGCGCATGGCGCGGGTGAACTCGCGGATGGCCGATTGGCCCTTCGTGATCGAGTAAAGATTGCACATGCCCTGAGGATAGCACCGGACGGGGCTTCCGGGCAGTGATAGCAGGAAGACGGTCTAGCCCGGCTGCCCAAATGGACAGCCGGGCTTCAGTTCTACCGGGAACCCCGGGGAGGAATCCCACGTCGGGTATTCGGCCATTCACCGACGGATGCCGACCTGTTCCCCTCAGCGGCTGATTACCGAACGACGTACACGACCTGGCGGTTGTTCGGGTCCACCAGAACCGGCTGTCCGTTCACGTAGACGTATCGATAATCGTAATCCGGGATGGTCTGCAATTCGACCGTCTCGGGGAGCTGCGCGCCGACAACGGCCTCACCTTCCAGATACACCGGATCCACGGGGTTGGAACGGACATACTCAATCCGCTCGTCCGGCGGATTGAGCGCCGCACCGGCAACGAGGCCAGCAGCACCGCCAACGGCTGCGCCGATGGGACCACCCACGAGCGCACCCGCGATTGCGCCAGTCGCCGCACCGGCGACTTCCCCAGCACCGCCGCTGTCCTCATAGGTAACCACCGGATATTCCGTGCGGCGTTCCGTGACCACTACTGTCTCTCCCCCCATGTCGGCCGTCAGGTACTGGCTGTATGCCCAGCCTGAGGTGCCATCGATGGTAACCCTGCACCAGGAACCACTTTCGGTGCAGCCCTCCAGGGTCGCCGCAGAATCGTTGCCGATCATCCCGACGATTTCATAGTTCGGACCGGTCCAACTCGTGGCCATTCACCCGAAGAACGCTTCTGCGATACCCATCATGCAAGCATCAACGAAAACAGTCCTGCCCGGGCGTCTGAACGCCGTCGCTGATGTCAGAGCGGCGGCATGGGCTTGTCGACTGCGGGCTCGTCTTCGTCGACCCACACAGGCACCCTCTGCAGCGGGGCGCCGTACCTCTAGCCCCGTCTATCGCATGGCGCGACAGATCAACGGTCATCGTCGCTCTCCATGATCGCGTCCATCGTCGGATCCTCGGCCATCGCTTCGTCCAGCAGATTGATGATCTGCGTGGCCCGGACGCCATATTTCTGCGTCAGCATCCGGCGCTTGGCGGCGAAGTCGGCCGGGTTGAACTTCTCCAGCAAATCGGCCGCCATCTCCGGGTTGTTCACCGCGGCGCTGGCGATCGCGTTGATCGCGTTGGCCTGGACCTGCTTCGAGCGGTTTCGCAGCCACGTCGACCCGATGTCGAGCACCGCGATCGAGGGCGTCATCTGGCCGCGGTTCACGCTCCGCATCCGGCTCGCGATCGAGGTGGCCGATAGCGATGGGTCGAAACCGCCCTTCAGGATCTGGCCGGTGCCGGACGAACCAGCGGCGCGGGCGCGGCCGCTGACCTCCACATTGGCCAGCGCGGCGAACACCTCCTTGATGTCGGCCAGATGCTTCGGGTTGTCAGCCCAGAGCTCATCGGCGACGGCGGCGGTCTTCGGGTCGTCGAATATCTTGCCGAGCGCGTTGACGCTCCAGCGCTTCTCGCCGTTCACATCGGCAGCGAGATTTTTGGCGCCCTTCACCACGTCCCAGAAGGCCGTCCGCAGGTTCTCGCGGGCCTCGGGCGTGTTGCCGACGGTTTCCAGCAACTCCTGCGCGGCCTTCCTCGGCTGCGGCCCGCGCGTCAAATTATTAATCGCGTCGCGCGTCGCCTCGACGTCGAACTTCAGATAGGAGGCTGTCGCACTC
Organism: Aurantimonas sp. E1-2-R+4; assembly: GCF_036549515.1. Lineage (NCBI taxonomy): Bacteria > Pseudomonadati > Pseudomonadota > Alphaproteobacteria > Hyphomicrobiales > Aurantimonadaceae > Aurantimonas > Aurantimonas sp. E1-2-R+4. The sequence continues at coordinate 6,789 of NZ_JAZHLK010000061.1, forward strand.
TTACCGGGCGTCGTCAGCCGCTTCGTCACGGCCGCGCTGGCTTTCTCCGCTGCCGACAGCGCTTCTTTCGACGCGCCGGCTTGCTGCAACTGCGTCTTCAGATCGGGAAACTCGCCTAGCACGATGCTGTTTTCGTCGATGAACTTGCCCAACGCCACGGGCTTGTCGATCAGGCCGCGCTGCTTCACGCGCGACAGGACTTCGTCCGTGACGGCGCTGCGGGCGCGTGGGTCCGCCCCGGCTTCCTGCATCATTGCGCGGAAGTCGGTCACGCGCCCGCTGTCGGGCTGGACGAAGCGGCCGGGAACGGCGCTGTCGTCGAGCGCGTAGCCACCGCCTTCGCGGGTGCGGAGCGTTTCAGCAATGCCGGTGCCAGGGCGCTCGAACCGATCAGCCACGTCGCGGCGGGTCGTGCGGGCGGTGTCCAGCTGATCGCGCAGTTCTGCCGGCACCGCCTGATCGACGAAGTCGTCGACCCCCCTGCGGTACAGATCGGTCACACGGGCCTTGTTCGCCTGGCCGGGCGTGGCGCGCGCCGCGCGCACATCGTCCGTCAGGCCGCCGCGGATCGACGTCACTTCGTTCAGCGGAACCTCGCCTCGCGCCGGCGTGCCCGGCTTGATCAGCGGGCGGCCGTCCGGACCGAGGATGGCGCTCTCCGACGGCGGCACCTCGGGCTCGACCAGGCGGGAGGGTATCCGCGCCTCGGACGGCATGAAGCGTTCGCGGTCATTCGTCGGCAGCGCGCCCGTGGTTTCCTCGAAGCGCGACGCCAGCGGCGCCACGTCGACCGGAACGGTCGCTTCGTTGATTGGCCGGTAAGCCTGCCGAACCTTGTCCTGCTCGATAGCGTAGCGGTCGGCCAGCGCGCCGCGCAGCGATGAGCCGCGTGCCGTCGCGTCGGTCATGTCCGGTTCGACCCGCTGCATGCTGTCGTCGAAGGCCAGTCGGGCGACGTCGACCTCGTCGGTCGCCTGCGCGATCTGCGCGTCGCGCGCTGCATCCAGTTCCGCCCGAAACAGCGCGGGGTCGCCCTGCGGCGCGAGCCCTCCCATGCGGTCGTCGATCACGCGAGTGTTGCGGGCGCGGCGCGAGTTCGCGGCGCCTGATGAGATGCCGTCCTGGTTGAAGGCGAACGTCGCCATGCCGGGGTCGCCCGTCCGATCGGCGATGTTCGCACGATAGCCTGGCACGATCTGCTCGACTTCGGCCGGGCGACGCATCTTCGCCGCCACCCCGCGCGCATCAACCGGCTTGCCGCCGTTGGCCGCGAACTGGTCGGCGAGATCGGTGGAACTGGCCGCCAGCCGCAGCGCCACGTCCTCGCCAGCCACGTTGTCAACAAAGGTCGGCGAGCCGGTGGCGCCGCCGATCACGTTACCCACTGCGCCGAGGGTGGCATTTGTGACGCCTACCGTAGTCGCACCGGCCATCGACCCGATGAAGTCGGACCAGAAATTATCGCCGAACTGCTCATTTCCAGCCAGTTCGTTAGCCCCCCCCCGCGCCAGCGCCGGAGCCGATGGCGTACTCCATTTCACGCCCGACGGTCTTAGCCGGCGAGACCGCCATCGGCTCGCCGAAGGTCCGGGCGATCGGACCCATCTCGCGGACGGCGTCGACACCCTTGCGGGCGATCATGCCGCCAGCACCGACGAACGGGATCGTCGCGCCAACCTCGGCACCGACGCGGCCCGTCACGCGCTGAAAGGCGTCCGTGGGCTTGGGGGCGGGCTTGATCAGCCCGAAGCCCGACATGATGGCGTCGACGAACTCGCTGCCGCCGACCGGGTGATCGCTGATCGGGCCGACGCCTTCGACGCCAGGCAGCAGGTTCGCCAGCATCGGCGCGGCGTTCACCATGTCGACCGGGGCGCCGAGAATGCCAGACATGCCTTTGCGCGCACCCTCTAAGGCGATCAGGCCGGTGTCGATTGCGTAGTCGCCGACGCCACGGCGGGGCTGCACGGGCGTGCGATCCCACTCGTCGGGCATCTGCGGCGCAGGAGACGTCCAGGTACCGGCCAAGGCCGCGGGGGCCGGCCTGCTCTGACCGCCAGAAGTCGCCTCAGCGCGACGCCGACGCGAGCGCGCCAAGGCGAGAGCTTTTTGCTGCTCCAGGTTCATTGGAAGAGCGCCCTTTCCTGCGGTGTCATGTACTGCCAGTCCGAAGGATCCACACCAGCTGGCAACGCCCCGCTGCCGGCCGAGGACGTCTCCGGTACCGTGCGAGTGCGCCCAATGCTGTCGATGCCGTCGTTGCGAACGCCCCGGAGGATGCGAGCCTGATTATCGATCTGTTCGATCGCCTGGTCGAGCCTCGCGAGGGCATCGGCCTGGTTGGCCGTCAGGCTGTCGAGGCCCAGAGCCGCCTTAGTCGCACGGAGCATTTCGTTCGACAGCCGCTCACCCGTCGTCGTCTTTGCGTACTGGAACGCTAGCAGGTTCGACAGCATCTCGATGACCGGGATGCTGGGATCAAAGGCGCCGGCCAGTCCGCTGTCGGCGGCACCGCTCTCGATGTCCCGCGCGACTTCCGCCATCCGGCCACCCAGAAACTGACCGAGCTCGCCACCGGTTTGGACGACGTTCTGGGCGGTGCCGCGCAGCCAGCCGACCGCGCCCTGCGAAGCCGGGCTGCTGGCAATGAACTTGCGAAGCGATGCTGCTGTTCCGCGGGCGACCTCGGTGTCGATCAGCGCTTTCTCAACCTGATTATTGGCGGCCCTGCCGATCCCAACATCTTCGTTGGCACCGGTCGGCGCCGCCATCTTCGTGATGTTGAAATCACCCTCCAATGGAGCGCGGTTGCGGGCATTCAGCCAGGCTCCGTCAGTGGCCTGGAGGGCCGGGCCAGTCCTGCCGTCTGGATAGGTAAACTGCGCGTTTTCCGGTTTTGCTTGCGCGCCCTCATTGATGTAAGCGAGCGCGCCGGTGCGAACAGCCGCGCCCGGCGTCGAATAGACCGAGGCGCCATCCGGGCCGACGGTCTGAACGGGCGATTGCTCGCCGATGATTGTGTCGAGCAGCATCTGGTCGGTCAGCTGCCCGCCGTCGACCAGTTCCTGGCGCTCCCGCCCCTTCACCTGCGTTTCACTCGGGGCGAATTTGTCGCGCGCAAACTGGTCGACCTCTCCTGGCATCCCCTGCATCGCGGCGGCGATAACCTCGTCCGAGGACGGCGCATCGCGGGCTGTTAGCCCGGTTTCCATCAGTCCGCGTTCGGTCAGCGCACGCGCGTTGTCGCGGACGTTGTTTTGCGTGGACGCGGCGAAGGACTGGTCATAGCCATAGCGATCCGTCGCGTCGGACGCTTGAAAACCCTCTGGTGTGTTGCCGTAGGTCTGTGTGCCGGTAAGCGCGGCCCGCTCCGCCGCCGTCTCGTCCTGCGAGTTATCGAACAGCCACTGTAGCTGGTCGCGCTTGGCGTTCGTCAAATTCGCGTTGGCCCAACCGGAGGCCTCGGCCCCGGACGGCGGCGCGAACATCGAGGCGATGCTGTCGAAGGCCTGGCCGAGCGCCGGATTATTATAGATGGGCATCGTGGTTTCCCTCAGTGAAAAGCGCCGACCGGCTCGGCGTTCAGGGCGCGGCGGATGGTGACGGATCGGCGCAGTAGGTCACCACGGGCCTCGATCCGTTGACGGCGGAAAAGAGCATCCAACTCGTCGGCCAGCAGCGCCGCATGGTCGATGCGGTCGGCGGCGAGCGGCAGATCAGCAGTTGCTGCAACGTTGGCCGGGGTCTGGCCGAACAAGCGCGCGGAGCTGCTGGCGGCCGACATGCCGAGATAGACGGCTTCGGGTGCGATCCGTCGTTCAGCAGCGTCGGCCATAGCTGGAGCGGCGGCGGCGATGGCAGCGGCCAATTCTGAAACGAGCCGCTCAGGCATGGCGTCCCGGTTCGGCATCTCAGCGGCAGCGAGCATCGATCGCAGCGCCATGATCGCAGTCGGTAGAGCCTCCGGACCGCCTTCGGACGCGAGCCGGAAGCCGTCTGCGACCACCTCGAGGACTTCGTGCAGGGAACGGGGGTGGTTCATCTTCCGCACTCCCTTAGTCGAATACAGTGAGCGCGGAAGGCGCCCGCACTTCGGGAAAAAATGGTTCGCCTAGTTGGGCGAGGCCTTCGACCACCGCCTGCCGCCGGGCAGCAAGGCGCCGGCCGATCGTCTCCGCCAGAACGACGTTGTGCAGGTCGTTTCGAAAGATGCGCGCCTGCTCCCGGCGGTCGTCTAGAATGCCGGACCACGTTGCCCGCTGCGCTGCCGTCTGGCTCCAAGCGCGCAAGAGGGCGGCCATAGCGCGGAAGCCCAGCAGGATATCGCCCCGCGTGAATGTCACGGGCAGTTCCTCGACTGCCACGGCCTGAGCGGCTCGAAGCGCTGCCATCAGGTCGGCAAGGTTTGCGTCGTCAAGGCGCGGGTCGTGGCGCGCCGCGCCTTCCTCGGCGTTCCCGGCGGCCACCATCAGCATCTCGGCCAGGTCTTTCCCAGCCGCGAGGCGAAGGTGCGCCCGGACATCGCCGACCAGGTCGTCGTGCTCTGAGATGGGTACATGAGTTGCGGTCAACAGGAGCGCCTCGGTTTAATAACGCTGAACCGTAACTCCCAGGAATGAGCCGAAAACCCCGTGCAGTAACCGCTCATCGCATTTCCGAACATTCTCGCGGCGGCAAATTTGTACGGGCGGGCGACGCGGCCCGCGCGGTGCGTCGCGGACTGTACCCCAGGGGGCGGGTCGGACCAAAGAGGGGCCACCGGCCGGCTCGCACTCCCTACCTAAGACAGTGCGCAAGCCTTGTGCTGTAGGGCTTTGCGCCTTGCCATGGGGTGCAGCTTGCGCGCACCACTAGTCGAAAGGCGACGTTTGCGGGCTTTCCTCGACGATCGTCGAGCCTTCGGCTGGGTCGTGCTCTATGACCTGGCGTGAGCGTTCCGCGGCCTCGCGCCGCAGGGCGGTCGAGTGCGGCCTGGAGCTCGTCGCCGGTCATCTCGTACGCCTCTTTGCGCTCTGCATCACTGGTGACGTTGTAAGCCCGGTCCAGCACGATCTTCGTGGACGCGATCTTGCCGCGTTCGCTGGATTTATCGTCACGCATGACGCGCTCGAGCGTGTCGACGGCTAGCGGTAGCAGCTCGTTGTGTGTCTCGGGGGCGAGACGCGCCGCGCACTGCGACCCCAGCAGAGGTCGCGCCGCCAAGCGAGGCGGGCAACGGAAAAGGGCGCCACAACGGGCGCCCTCTCTCGAATTTTGCCTACTGCTAGTGGGTGCGCAGCTGAATGATGGCCTGTACCATCGCGTTGAGCCTCGCAATCAAACCGATCGGAACCGTGAAAGTGAGGCTAAAGGTCTTCTCATCATCACCTGCATACGACCAACGGCAGCGACGATCCTCCCGGCAGATCGTGCTTTCAAACCTCGAAAACAGACGGTTAAAGGTATCCTCCCCGGCGGGCGTTTCCGGCAACGTGACGTGGTAACGCGCCATGTCGCTTGTGGCGAAAGGGGAAGTGGTGATCGGCTCAATGGGGTGGGATTTGGCATCCTGGGGGGCATTGTTCAGCATCTTGGGCTCCTCGAACGAGCGTCAGAGTGGAATTGCGGCGAAGACCGCACCACCAAGAAACCATGACGCTAGTATCATGTCAAGTGTTTTGATCTTAAAAATATCAATATGTTTATCCCGCACCTTAATGCCTCGTATATCTCTCCATACCCACACAGCCCGAAGCCTCCTGCATTGTGGGTATGGCGATTTTTGCATCTGTTGCATGCAAAAACGGTTTGGAAGCCGTTCGACTGCGCAATCGTTGTCTTATAAATATTCCGTATATTCTAATTTCTGCTGAATCCAGAACAGTTGACATACGCATCCAGGGCGAGCCACCTGCTTTGATCCTGATCGGGAAGGAGCGGACTATGGGAGCAGACTTCACTATCCTTACACAGGTGGAAGCGGCCAAGCGCCTTAACTGTTCACCGCGGGTCGTGGCTCGGCTTCGTGCAGCCGGGAAGTTGACCTACATCCCGGGCCGTCCGGTTCGGATCGTCGAGGCGGACTTGGTCGACTACATCGAGCGCGCGGCAGCAGAGGCCGAGGAAAAGCGGAAAGCCAAACTGCCGCCCGAGCCGGGGTCACCTGAAGCTCGAAAAGCCTTCGAGGCACGCATGGAAGCCCGGCTCAGGAAAGTCCGCGTACGGCGCGCAATGCAACGCCTCAGGGCGGAACGTCCCGTGTGACCTCCTGCAAGCCTACAGCGGCCCGGCGCCTCTTGGGTCGATCGTCAGTCGAAGACGCCCGGATGTGCATTGATCCCCTCGTCGCCCGAGGCGTGTTCAATGACGAGCCGTGACCGCTCCGACGCTTCCTGGCGCAGCCGATGGAGGGCGCGCTGAAGCTCCTCGCCGGTCATCTCGTGCAATTCCTTCCCCTCGGCACCGTCAGGCGACGCCAGCCCGTAGCGATAAGCGAGATCGATCGCCCGGATCAGAACCTGCCCGGTCACCGTCTCGTCGTTCAGCAACGCAAGATGCCGGCGGGAGGCCGCTGGCAATGTTTCAGTTGCCAGTTGGTCCGCGACCAGCCGGCGGCACTCGGCCGCGATCGCCGGATTATTCGCGTTCTGTGATGCTGCCTGCCGGGGGGACGAATAACCCGCCTTTTCGGCGGCATAGACGGCGTCGCCCGTCGCGGCGAACCGCTCGGTGAACATCGTCTCGCGGCGCGAGAAACGGCCTGTCTTATCCGGCATCGGTGCAATCCTCGTAAAGCGATACGTTATAACGGTATCTTGTTACCCGTTGTCCGTGCAACTCAACTGGCACCGATCAGTCGAACACGGTCGGATAGCCCGCGTTGAAGAACCGGCCGGCGACCCCCACGTTTGCCAAGATCCAGGCATCGTGTGCGGCTTGCTGAGAGGGGAACGTACCGAGGTGGACGTGCCGACCGTTAACCCATACGCACGAAGTCCACTTACCTCTCTTGCCCCTGTAGGCGCCCTTCAAGCCCGGCTTGTGGCGCAGAGCGTCTCGCGCGGTTTGCGAGCGCGTCGTCTCCCGAAGGTTGCGGAGCATGTTTGCGCTGGCGTCGCGGTTCCAATGAGTGGCATCGGCGGTCGGCGCGAAGCCATAGATAAGCGTCCACGCTATGCGGTGCGTGAGCAACTTGTACCGCTGCCCGGAGACCTGGAAGGTGAGCTGCCGGTGCCCGTACCGGCTGCACGACGTTCCGAGTGCCGCTGTCCCTGCACGCTTCCGGTTCCACCACGCGGCGCGGGCCTGCGATTGAAAGTGCGCCACCGGTCGGACGCGCCAGGTGAGCGCGCCGGTGATCGGATCGTAATCGAAGCATTCGCGCAAAATCTCGACAGGCGGCATCATGGCCGGACCCTCCGGCGGTAAAGATGGCCTCTGGTTATTCCCGGCATGATGCCACGCGCAGGCGTGCGGACAATGCGGCTTGCGCGCACGCATATCCATAAACATCGGTATTGATAAAGAGAGAGAGGTCGAAGGCAATATACCTTCGTGCACGCAAGCCGCATTGTCCGCAGAAACGCGCATTGGACAAATTGTCTTTCCGTATTTCCCGACCGCATTGTCCGCACTCCTAGTCGAAGACCGAAGGCATGGCAGACGTTGCAGTGTCGTCGTCCACCCACTTACGCGCGAAGCTCGCCTTCATTATCTGCTTGTGGCGTTCGGCTCGCTCCTTCCGCTCACGAGCCGCACGATCGGCGAACCGGGCGTGTACGCGCGGATCGATCTTCCAGGAACGCGGGCCGCTATCGTCGCGATCGGCTACGGCGCACCATCCCGCGCCCTCCAACTCACTCATGGCAGCGAGGAGCACGCGCAACCCGTCGGGGCCTCGCAGCGATTTGCGCGCATCGCCGATAGTCCTCCTTCTGATCTCGACAAGGTCCGGCCTCGTGAGGAGGAAGCCCGCGATCCAACGTGCTTCGCTCGCCGTCTCGGGTGCACCGAAGAACGTCTCGTAGAAACGCACGGCGTGCCGCATGAGGAAACGGGTGAAGCGAACCGCGGTCTTAACGGTGGAAGCCGGGATGGTGGCCTCGGGATCGAGCCTTTCGTGCGCCTCGAATTGCTCCGCCGCGTGAAAGATCAGGATCAAACGCGGCAGGATTTTGCCCCACTTTTCGACATGACCTTTGAAAGCCGGATTTGCGCCTGGCGAATGTTTCAACGATTTCAGTTCGCGCCTCGCGGTCGTGAAGATGCTGTGAGCTTCAGGATCCATGCGGATAGCCGGTGGAAACCGATATTCCGCGGTCGCGAGTTCGCCGATCATGCGACTAAATCCAGCCACCGCGCCCCGGTCAGGCACTTCGTCCAAAGCTTCCCGTTCTACGCCATCGTGCAGGACAACGATGAAGCGCTGAAGCATTCCGTCCACGCCCAGCTTCTTCGCGAGTTCACGCATCTTGTCCGGCTGTGTCCCCGCCAGCACGGTGAGCGCCGCCTTCTCCGCGAATATCGTTCCGGCGCCCACCCTGTCATAGGTGACGCTTCTCCCGTCGAAGAACCCGAGGAATTGGCTTCGGTCGCCATCACCACCGCTCTTGTAGGCCCCGAAGGAGCCCAGCATTCCGACCAGTTCGTCCGGCGCACGCAGGATTCCGCGGGCGTTGTCCGCAAAAATCCGGATCATCTTCTCGGCGGTCACGTCGTCGACAACCGCGCGCCGGATCTTTGGTTCTGGCCCGACAGGGGGAGCGTCTTTGGTGCGCCGCTTCGATGCCGCAGCCCATTCAGCATGACGGGCAATGTCCCGCTTGGCCCATTCGCTATCGACCTTCCGGAGCGAAGCGACGGCTTCGGCGATGATAGGGGACTTGGCGCTGCCCGGCTCGGCTACGATGGTCACCCAGAGATTCGCACCTTCCGTCCAGCTGTCACTGTTCTGCTGGACCTGAATGCGGATGTCGGATCCGATCGCCGCGCCCGTTGCCGCCACCGCCGAGATCGCCGCGAACGCTTCGGGCACGCCCTTCAGTCGGGCCTCAGTGTGCGTCCATCGCTCGAGCAACGACGGGAGGGATCCCGCAGGGACGTGCCCGAGCTCAGCGGGATCCGCATCTCCGAAGATGTCGAGCGGTCCCGCATCGTCGATCGGCTCGAAGTCGGAGTAGAACTCCGCACCTGTACGGTATTCGGGATCGACCTTGCGCATTTCGTACAAGAGCGTCCGGTCCGAGAGTTCGGAAGGAGGCGACGTTTTCCAGCGTGACCACCGGGCGTTCGTCCGGTCCGCATCGTACTTGTCGGCGCACTTCGCGCTCCATGCGTGGAAAGCCTCGAGACCATCGACGCTGCCATGAGAGGCATCGTAAAAGGTCATACCGATCCGGTTCCACTCCTTGTCCCAAGGAAGGCCTTGATTGGGGATGATGCGCGCCGCGTCCAGGAGCATTGTCGCCGGCCACTCTCGTTTCGTCTTGAAGCCGCGCCTTTCGCCTCGTGCCAGCGACGCAGCCCCGCCTGATTGCAGCCCTGCGGCCGCGACCGCATCCTCGAGCACGCCCAGCGCCCATTCCAGGTTCAGTTCCCGCTGATGGTCGCCGCCGATTATCCGACAGAGACGCGGCGTCCCCTTCGTGTGCACTGAACCTGGCCAGCGCATCGGATGCACCAGCGAGACGGCTGATTCGTCGGCGTCGACGAGGCGGGCTGCGGCTGCCCGGGCTCGCTTCAGCTCATGCTGGCGCTTCTGATCGATGGCCGGCTCGCTAAGCCGCCAATGCAGATGCAGCTTGTCCTCGATCTCGCCCGTCTCCGGATCGGACCATTCACCACCAGAGGCCACCACGAGTGTTGGATCGCCGAGGATGCTGACGAGCTTGGCTAGCGACGCCGCGGGGCGCGCATCTAGCTCCACTGTGATCACCGGAGCGCAAAGGACGTTCTTCTCACTCGCATCTTGGTACTCGGTTCCGTTCTGCCTCGTGGCGCGCTTGTCGCCAAAAATGCAGACGGGCGGGGAGAATACGGCGCGCTTCGCGAACGGACGGCCGGCTACTTTCGCCGCGACCGGCGCGGCAACCCGCACCAGGTTCGTGTCGAAGGGATGCCATTCGTTGACGACGGCCGGCCCATCTCCATCATGCTCGAAGGCGCGAAGCGTGACCCAGCCGGTTCCATGTTCGCATCGTTTGAACACGATCCCCGCGAATAGGCGCATCTCGTCTGCGTCAGCTTCAAGCTGCTGCGGGTCGACCTGTTCGGTGTACGCCGCGGACCTCTCCTCCGCTACGCTGCTGCTTCCGAGTATGTCGCCGAAGAGTTGCGAGACACGGGGGTTCGCTGCTACGTTACTCATTGCGAAGGCCTTTATGCGGCGTCGTCGGCTCGAACCCGATGGCGCCGTTTTTGTTAAGAAGCATGCTCCGGACGGGGCGGGTTGCTTACGACTAGCCGTAGCACGGGCATCGGCTCGGGAGGCAGTTCTGTGGGCTTTCTCGCCGGCTGTGCCTCGCCAGCGAATTGCGAGATACTCGCCGCGGTGACCACGAGAGGGCCGCCCCGGGTGAGTCTTCGTCCATCAAGACGGCCTTCCGCTGCACGGTCACGGATCCAGTCCTCTGAGCGGGCGAGAATAGCTGCGGCCTCGGCGACTGACACAAAGGCTCGGTCGCGCCAGGGGACGTATCGTTCCTGAGTTTGCATGGGATGCTCCTGTGGTCGGGCGGAAATGTTCGTCTGCCTCGGTGCGCCGAAAAATCGCGCGCAATCCGCTCAGATGCCGGCCCTGCCCACATGGCGGCGGGCAACTCGTGCTTTCGCTGCCTGCTTCCGCTGGAGGTCATCCTCTTCCTCCGCGCATCGCAGGACGTGCTGGGCGTTCGCGACCAGCCGGCGCACGACAGGGCTGTCGCAGCTGCCGTAGAGGCGCTGAGCCTCGGCTACGAAGGCGGATCGCGCCTTTGCGATCTTGGAGATCGATGACCCCAGTCTCGCCGCCGCCACTCCATTGGCCTGGCGTCGGCTGGGCCGCCCCGAGAATGCCTCCTCGCTCGCCGCGTAGTGCAGCAGGTTGTGCTCGAACGAATTCGGTCTCCTACCGGGACGGCAGGCCAAATCACGCCGGATATGAGCGATGAGCTTGGGAGGCGCGACAATGAAGATCACGAAGTCCTCAGTGCGAGCGAGCGTATGAAGCACAACATCGATTTCTGAGCCCTGCTCGGCATTGGAGGAAAGCATCTCAATCGCGCGGTCGTACACCCCGCCTGAGGAGGGCATCGCCTCAGACCTCCCGACCGGCCCGAGCCCGCTCCGTACGAGCGGAACGCGCACGATCGGCGCGATCTGAAGGGGACCAGGGTTCAGCCTGGCCGATCAATTCGATCAGGCTGCCGGTGTCCACCAGCGTCCGACCGCCCAGCTTCTTGAGGATCAGGCGGCCTTCCGCAGCGAAACGGTACAGTGATGCCGGAGACAGACCAGCAATCTCACTCGCAGTCTGCATCTGCTGGAAGGGGCGTTCTCGCCAAGGCGTTGCCGGCCTAACAGACGTCGGTGCTTTGCTTTCCGCAGCAGAGGTGGTCGCGTTCGATCTCGAAGTCATGACGGTTTACTCCTGGAGCAGGCGAGGCACGAGCCATTCGCCGGTAATGGATGGTGCGGTCGCACAGCAATCCAGCTCTCAGTTTCGTCCGTTTCAGTATTCGTTCGGCGACCTGCGTCAAGGGTGGAGTATGACTCGCATGCTGTCAATACTATTCTCAATCAAAATTAAACCGCACTACAAGTGATATACATTTCTACACCTATTAAACATCACGGTTTGCAATATTCGCGGAAACTCGTCGCGCTACTGCCTTTTTCGTTCGAGCCAACGCAACCCATTCCTCTGCTTCATCCAGCAGGGTGATCAGGCTCGTGGTTACGACTAGGATGCGTCCGCCGAGTCTGCGGAGTTGCAGCCGGTCCTCTGCGGGAAAAAGGATAATGTCGCGCGACGCGCCAAATCCTCGGTCGCATCGACGATGTACGCGGAATAATGCCCCTCGATCATTTGGACCGACGTGTCATGTAGTGCAGCTGCGAGGCGGATCGGATGACCGTTCCGCAAACCTCTGACGATCGACGAGTGCCGCAGCGCGTACATCACCGTATCCTCCGGCACGCCCGCCTCGGCAACTGTGGCAGTCCAGAAGTCATCGATTTCGTACGCCGGCCCCCACGGCCGTCGACGGTCCCTCTCCCATCGTTTAGGGACCTTGGCACGCCGATAGGCCCACCGCAGAAGGAGCGGCTCATCTGCCCCGCGCCCAACAAGTGCTGGCTCAAGGGCTTCGATGTGGTCCGGCGCGAGTGGAACTGCGACCGGCGGCTTCGCCCTGGGAGATCGACCTTTCCGAGAACCAGTGATCATCAGCCGGCCGTGCGAGGGCTGGAGATCCGCGACGCGTAGTCGGCGGAGTTGCGAGAACCGGGCGCCGGTGGCCGCCGACAGCATGACGAGTCGACCGAAATCACCGGTATCGTCGATCTTGAACGCTGCTTCGACCACGCGCCGAACCTCTTGGTCTGACAGCAGCTGTCGACGGGCATCCCCTTCCACGTGGAGCGCTTTGGTCCCTGCGCTGATCTCCCCCTGGACATGCGCGGGCAGTTCTCTGCGATGACGAAGGGCGGCGGCATTGAGCGCTGCCCGCAGGTCGTTCATGAGCCGGTTCACCGTTGCTGGCGCGAGGAGAGGCTCTGGAGGCGCCGCTGTCTGGTGCGCCGTGACCGCCCCTTCCCGGAGTGGCAGACGTCCGCGCCAAGCCTCTATGTGTGAAGCCCGCAGCTTCGATAGCGGTGTTGCTGTAAAGGATCCGTCGGAAAGGACGTGCTTGCGCAGGCGCCCAGCTGTGATTTTCCCGGTCGCTGCCGACCGCTTCTCCCTGTCTGAGATGTACGCCTCGACAGCGGATCGAACCGTCGGGCCGGCCGCGGCCATCTCTCCAGCCCCTTCATCGATCGCGGCGGATTGCTGCCTTCCCCATTCGAGCGCAGCCGAGACGGCAGCTCCGTAGGTCAAGGCGCCAAGCCCCGCACCGTCGTCGTCGGCGGGCCCGATGCGCTCTTCAATGCGGCGGCCAGAGAGGACGATTTTGACGATCCACGAGCCTGTGCCATGCGCAGATCGCCTGTAACCGAGAGAAACGCCGCCTCGGCCGCCGCTTACACCGTGCCAATATGGATTCTTGCGTGCAGGCAAGCGCGACCGCTTCGGCGGCGTGTCAATCGGAGAGCCCGCTCGTTCTGCCACCTTGGTTTCCCACACTTTATCCCACACTGATGTAGGAGATAGCATGGACGACTGTGACAGGGAATAAGGGGATGTTCAGGCATTTCCTACTGTTACGGACATCACGGACGTCCATGAATTGGATGCCTTGCCCCTCCGAAGGCAGAGGTCACTGGTTCGAATCCAGTCGGGTGCACCACCTTATTGCCCTTGACATCAAGGGCTTACGGTCAGAGCATCAAACTCAAAATACTCCTGTTTCGTAGCCGGTCACAAACTGGTCACACTGACAGGAGCTACGACTTTGGCATCTCTTCGCAAGCGAAACGACAAGTGGCAGGCCCAGGTCCGCCGCAAAGGCCATCTTCCTCAGTCCAAAAGCTTTCAAACCCGCGCTGACGCGGCGCGGTGGGTCAGGCAAACCGAACTGGAGCTCGATCGCTCCGCGCTTGCCTACGATACGAGGAGCTTGGAGCGCTCGACCGTAGGCGACCTGTTGAGCCGGTACCTGCGAGAAATCTCGCCCAGCAAGCGGGGCCATCAATCCGAACGGATTCGCATAGAAGTCTTCCTACGGGAAAGCTGGGCAGATTTGACGCTAGCGCGAGTGACCCCTCAAGCCTTTACTCGCCATCGCGACAAGCGACTACGACAGGTGGAAGCCGGGACGGTGATAAGAGAGTTGGGCCTACTGCATTCAATATTCGAAATTGCCAGACGAGAATGGGATATGCCCTTAGCTGAGAACCCCTTGGCGAAGGTTCGAAAACCGAAAGCAGCGGCTGGACGCACTCGTCGGCTGCAGATCGTTGAACTAACCGCCCTACTAGCGGCATGTGACGAGGCCCGCTCCGACTGGCTACGCCCCAGCATTCTGTTGGCGATCGAGACGGGAATGCGCAGAGGCGAAATCCTCAATATACGCGGGAGGGATGTCAGGCTTTCGGACTGCCTCCTGTGCATACCGGAAACCAAGACAGACACGCCGAGAACCATTCCCCTGTCCGCTAGTGCAGTGGACACACTAAGGCCGGTCGTGAAGGCCATAGCATCCAATAGCGAGCTCCTGTTTCCAATAAGCGCCAACGGTTTCCGTCTCGCATGGGAGCGCTGCAGACGAAGAGCCGCAGTTGTCGTTCCTAGCGTTGCGAGCCTCCGGTTTCACGACTTAAGGCACGAGGCCGTCAGCAGATTTTTCGAGCTAGGCCTTGGCGTGCCAGAAGTGGCAGCGATAAGCGGTCACAGGGACCCTCGTATGCTTTTTCGCTACACGCATCTTAAACCCGAGGACCTTGTGAGACGACTGCAGACGCTTGAAGCGGGGAATTCAGCATGAGAATCCGTGTGCTGGTCATGCCAGATCTAATGAAGCGTCCCGGGTTTTCCGGAGGCCGGTTCGTTTGAGTCATGCAGCCATATCGAGGCTCTCGATGGCAGCATAGTAGTTGGCTTCGGCCTCAGCGGGCGGGATATGCCCGA
>NZ_JAZHLK010000062.1:0-20672 GCF_036549515.1 Aurantimonas sp. E1-2-R+4
GAGTTCCCGGGCGACGACATCCCGATCGTGAAGGGTTCGGCGCTGGCGGCGCTGGAGGATTCCAACAAGGAGATCGGCGAGGACGCGGTGCGGGCGCTGATGGCGGAAGTCGATCGCTATATTCCGACGCCGGCGCGTCCGATCGACCAGCCGTTCCTGATGCCGATCGAGGACGTGTTCTCGATCTCGGGTCGCGGCACGGTGGTGACGGGGCGTGTCGAGCGCGGCATCGTGAAGGTTGGCGAGGAAGTCGAGATCGTCGGCATCCGCGACACCAAGAAGACGACGGTGACGGGCGTGGAGATGTTCCGCAAGCTTCTGGACCAGGGCCAGGCGGGCGACAACATCGGCGCGCTGATCCGCGGCGTCGACCGCGAGGGCGTCGAGCGCGGCCAGGTTCTGTGCAAGCCGGGTTCGGTGAAGCCGCACACGCGGTTCATGGCCGAGGCGTACATCCTGACCAAGGAGGAGGGCGGTCGCCATACACCGTTCTTCACCAACTACCGGCCGCAGTTCTATTTCCGCACGACGGACGTGACCGGTGTGTGCACGCTTCCCGAGGGCACCGAGATGGTGATGCCGGGCGACAACGTGACGATGGACGTGACGCTGATCGTGCCGATCGCGATGGAAGAGAAGCTGCGCTTCGCCATCCGTGAAGGCGGCCGCACCGTCGGGGCCGGCATCGTCGCCTCGATCGTCGAATAAGATACGCGATAAGCGGGCGGCGTAACAAACGCCGCCCGCTTTGAAGAGATGCGAAACGGGCGACTTGCGCGGCCTGTTTTATGTGATCAACGACATCGATTTTTCAAAGATCAGGGATCAGGCGGCGGGGCGGTCGCGTAGATCCTGGATGAAACCAGCGGCGACGAGCTTTTCCGAATCGACGAAGGCCGTCGATTGCGCATAGCGAAAATCCATCGTCTCGCCGAAGGCCGCGTGGTCGAGAATTTCCTTGTAGAAGCGGCCGCCATCGAAGTGCGTGCCCCATTCGTACATTGTCCGGAATTCCTTTATGGAATCGGCCGAAAACTTGTAGTGCAGCAGCACCGCGTGAACTGCGGAATAATTGCGCTGGATCGGCAGCGGACCGTGGTCGCTCCCGCTGTTGAATCGTGTCTTCCGGTCGACGAAAATGACCGGGAACTTCGTCATTCGCATATCCGTGCCGAACATCCGACGACGCGGGCCGCCGCGAATCGCAGTGCAAAATTTCTCATTAGCGATCGTATAGCCTTCCGCGTCGTATAGCGGGCACACGACCGTCGGTGAGGCGTCAGGCGGTCGGTGTTGGGGGGCGTCGGAAAGCTTGGCGTCCGGGTAGATATCGATCATCACCGCAAGGGCGCGCTTGAGACCCTCGGACTCGATGTCGGCGATGAAGTCCATGAGCGTGCGCTTCTCGCTGCCCGGAAAGACTAAATATTCGTCGCAATCTATCGAAACGTACCAGCGGTCCTGGCCGTAGCGGTCGACCAGAAGATCGCGCCAGACCAGGCCGCCGCTGGCACCGCGATAGTCGACATTCGACTCGTAGATGTCGGCATCGGGCGCGGCGAGCAGGAGCGCGCGGGTATCGTCATTCGAGCGGTCGTCGACGAAGGCGAAGCGTTTAACGCCAAGGCTTCGATAATGGGCGAGGAAAGACGGCAGATAACGCTCGGCGTTCTTTAGCACGCTGATCAGAATGATGTCATCGTGCGCAAGGGGCTCCGAGAGTTTACGGACCGGTGTGATCACGGCGTCTCGTGCGCGGCGCTCGGCTCGTCGGCGGTAACGCCCGTTGCGAAATGCCAGTCTTAGCCGTTCGAGCCACGAGATCCGACCGATGCTGTGCCAGCCGTCCGGATTTCTCAGCGGATAGTCCATCTTGAATCTCGCCTACTCCGTCGCCGGCGTCTTCTGGCACAGGGCTATTGCCGACGCAATTCGTTCTCGGTCATGCTCGCCGGGCAGCGCGCCTCGCAGAAGTATCGCATTGCATTCGCGCCTCCTGGGAAAACAGACTGCGAGCCTGTCGATCGGTGCAAGCACAAAGCCGACGGTTGCCGCCGGCGTGCCACGTGACTACACAGCGGGCCAAACCACGCCTGACCAAGGCTCAATCAGGGGAACATTGCTGATGTCCGCGCTGACAGCTCGCATCTTCATTGGATTCGATTCCAACGAGGTCATCGCCTATCACGTCCTGGCGCAGAGCATCATCGAGCATGCGTCGATGCCGGTTATGTTCGCGCCGATCGTCTTGTCCAATCTCGACGGCATTTTCACCCGCGAGCGCAACACGCTGCAATCCACCGAATTCTCGTTCTCCCGCTTTCTGGTGCCCTATCTCAGCGGCTTCGAGGGGTGGAGCCTGTTCATGGACTGCGACATGCTCATGCGGGCCGATATCGCCGAGCTCTGGGCGCTGCGTGACGATCGCTACGCCGTCATGTGCGTCAAGCACGACTACCAGCCGAAGATCGAGACGAAGTTCCTCGGCCAGGCGCAGACCAAATACGAAAAGAAGAACTGGTCGAGCGTCATGCTGTTCAACAACGCCAAGTGCCGTGCCCTGACCCCGGATTTCGTCAACACGGCAACCGGCCTGCAACTCCACCAGTTCAAGTGGCTCGACGGCGACGAGAATATCGGCGAATTGCCGGCGGCCTGGAACTGGCTGGTCAATGAATATGACCATCGCGCCGACGCCAAGAATGTCCATTTCACCGACGGCGGGCCGTATTTCGACGAATACAAGGATGACGACTACGCCGAGGAATGGTTCGCCATGCGCGAGCGCACCTTGCATGTCCGGCAGCGTGGCGACTGAGAAAGATCGCGGCTCCTGGCGGTCGTGCCGGCCGACTCGCTAGAGCGTTGGAATATCAAAGAGGAAACGGATGGCGGACACCTCCTGGATCGGGGATCGTGACGGCTGGGCAGCGTTCTTCGCCGGCTTCGAACGCATCGTCCTCGTGGCCAATAGCGACGCCGTCGATATCGCGGCGCTGCGGCAGCGTTTTGGCGATGACGCGCTCTACGTGTTCTTCAACAAGGTGTTCAAGGTTCTGTCCGAGCCGTTCGCGGGCTCTTGCCTGCTCGTGGCCAGAAGCAGTCCGGCGGGAGCCAACATCGTCTACCGAAACGAGGTGGAGAGCGTCCTTGGTCTGTTGCGCTCGCCGAAATTTCGCGGCGTCCTGAATCTGCGGACGGCGCCGGGCGAGACATTCAGCCGGGCCGAGGAGTTCGGCGGCGCCAAGGCGGGCTTTCTCGATCTCGCCGACTATTTCGATGACTTCTATCCCGCAAGCCATGTGCCGACCAGCGGCTTTGCGCTGGCCGTGTGGCTGGCGGAGAACTGCCCGACCTCGCGGGTCGTGCTGGCCGGCTTCACCGCACAACGCTCGGTGCAATGGAAGCTGTTTCACGATCACGACTGGACCTTCGAGCAGATCGTGCAAAGATTGTTGCAGCGATCGAACAAGATCGAGAGGATCGGCGGGTCGGACACAAGCGGGCTGGAGGCGATTGCCCGCAGGTTTCCCGACACAACCCCGGAAGAGCTGTCGCTTGTCGCGTCGCAGGTTCTGGCCGAACGGCTCGAAGGCTCGAATATTGCGATCGATCGGCTGTTTTCCTTGACCCGCCTGCAGGGGCGGGTCGACGGCTTGCTGCGATCGCTGAAGCCGAAGACGCGCAAGCAGAAGCTCGCGGCTAAATCGAGGACAGATACTGCGAAACAATGACCGGGCCGATCTCCTCCCAACGGCACTGGGGCGTTTAACCGACGCACTCGACTTTCCCCGGGAGGAGAAGGTGAGCGATCTGCTCCGGGTGAGTGACCTGCAACGATGTGCCCGGCGGCCGTTCGCCGTAGCCCCAGGCCGCGTGCAGGAAATCGATTCCCGCGCGCCGGGCGGCTTCGGAGTCGCTCGCCATGTCGCCGACGTAAATTGTCTCGCACGGGTCGCACCGTGTCAGTGCCATTGCCATCAACAAGTGATCCGGCGCCGGTTTGCCGCGACAGGCGCTGTCGGGGCAGCGGACGACGGAAAAGACCGGCGGAAGCCGCTCGAGCAGGATCGCGGTGCGCTCGCTGTCCTTGGAGGTGACGATGCCGAGCTTGCGTCCCGCCGCATAAAGGCCGTCGAGCATGAGGGCGATGTCGGCGTAAACAGGCGCTGACGCCAGGTCGAGCGCCGAACGCTGTCGATAGATGATTTCCGCGCTGTCGGAGAGGTGGCCGATCCCGAGACGGCGCATGATCGACCCGAAGGGCTGTCCGATCTCCGCGATGTAGGCATCGAAGGGAACGTCAACCCCCAGCACCCGGCACACCGCCGACCAGGCCGCCAGCATGTTGGCTCGGGTATCCACCAGGACGCCATCGAGGTCGAAGAGCACGAGACGCTTATCGGCAAGGGGAGGCGGCAACTGCACGGCGAGCTCATAGAGGTTGCGCAATACATAAAATGCAACCTATAGAATATTCGTCGCAGCGTCTGGCGCAAGCGGCGGCCGGTCGAAAGAATCTCATCTTGATGATCCCGTCGACATAGCCTAAGGAAGCCACGCGCGAAGGGGTATAGCTCAGTTGGTAGAGCGGCGGTCTCCAAAACCGCAGGCCGTGGGTTCGAGTCCCTCTGCCCCTGCCATTCGCCGGAAATGAGATTCTGTCGAGCCGGCCCTTGTGAATCGCGGCAAGGGCGGGTAGAGGAACGGCGATCGACATGTGGCGCGTGAGGCTGGCGACCAGCCTTCACGCGCATTAGCTGTGAGCGGTGTATGGCCAAAACCAATCCTTTCACATTTCTCCAGCAGGTTCGATCCGAGACCGCGAAGGTCACTTGGCCAACCCGCCGTGAGACGATCATTTCGACGATCATGGTGTTCGTGATGGTCGCATTCGCCGCGACCTTCTTTTTCGTCGCGGATCAAGTGCTCGGCTATGTCGTGGGCCTGATCATGAATGCCGGCGCTTGACGCCGACGTCGCAGGAGACATCGTAAATTTCATGACCGCCCGCTGGTACATCGTCCACGCCTATTCCAATTTCGAGAAGAAGGTGGCCGAATCGATCGAGGAGCAGGCCCGCCAGAAAGGGCTCTCCGACAAGTTCGAAAAGATCCTCGTGCCCACCGAGAAGGTGGTCGAGGTGCGTCGTGGTCGCAAGGTCGATGCCGAGCGGAAGTTTTTCCCCGGTTACGTCCTGGTCAAGGCCGAGCTGACCGATCAGGTCTTCTCGATGATCAAGAACACGCCGAAGGTCACGGGCTTTCTCGGACCGGACAATCGGCCGGTCCCGATTACCGACAAGGAAGCCGAGCAAATCCTGATGCAGGTGCAGGACGGGGTGGATCGGCCGAAGCCGACGATCTCGTTCGATATCGGCGAGCAGGTTCGGGTCTCCGACGGTCCCTTCGCCTCGTTCAACGGCGTCGTGCAGGAAGTCGATCAGGAGCGGGCGAGGCTCAAGGTCGAGGTCTCGATCTTCGGTCGTGCAACGCCGGTCGATCTCGAATTCGGTCAGGTCGAAAAGGTCTGACCAGAACGGGCTTTTGGTCCGAATCATCGTGCGGAAGGCAATCCGGCTCTAGCCGGTCGGAGATGCCGCACCGCGCGAACTGCAGGTAGCCGGGGGCTGGGTCGCTGATTGACCGGTCGTTCGGCTCGAACAAATGAAGGCAGGAGCAAATGGCTAAGAAAATACAGGGCCAGCTGAAGCTGCAGGTTCCGGCCGGATCGGCGACGCCGTCGCCCCCGATCGGTCCGGCGCTCGGTCAGCGTGGCATCAACATCATGGAATTCTGCAAGTCGTTCAACGCGCAGACCCAGGACCAGGAGAAGGGCTCTCCGATCCCCGTGGTGATCACCTATTACCAGGACAAATCCTTCACCTTCGCGATGAAGACTTCGCCGGTCAGCTACTTCCTCAAGAAGGCGGCGAATCTCAAGAGCGGCTCCAAGGAGCCGGGCAAGAGCGTCGCCGGTTCGGTGACGCGCGAGCAGGTTCGCGATATTGCCGAGAAGAAGTTCAAGGATTTGAACGCGAACGACGTGGAAGCGGCCATGGCTATGGTCGAGGGCTCCGCCCGTTCCATGGGCCTCGAAGTGGTGGGTTGAGACGATGGCAAAAGCTGGAAAGCGCATCCGTAACGCCCGCGACGGCATCGACCGCATCAAGCTCTACGGTCTCGACGAGGCAGTCGAGTTGCTGAAGGGTCGTGCGAGCGCCAAATTCGACGAGACGATCGAAGTCGCGATGAATCTCGGCGTCGACCCGCGTCATGCGGACCAGATGGTTCGCGGCGTCGTCAATCTGCCGAACGGCACCGGACGGAGCGTCCGCGTCGCCGTGTTCGCGCGCGGCGACAAGGCCGAGGAGGCGAAGGCCGCCGGGGCCGACATCGTCGGAGCCGAGGACCTCGTCGAGCAGGTTCAGGGCGGCACGATCGATTTCGATCGCGCTATCGCCACGCCGGACATGATGGCTCTCGTGGGTCGGCTGGGCAAGGTTCTGGGGCCGCGCGGCCTGATGCCGAACCCGCGGGTCGGAACGGTAACTCCGGACGTCGCCGCCGCCGTGAAGGCATCCAAGGGCGGTGCCGTCGAGTTCCGCGTCGAAAAGGCCGGTATAGTTCATGCCGGTGTCGGCAAGGCGAGCTTCGATGGCAAGGCGATCGCGGAGAATATCCGTGCCTTCGCCGATGCCGTCCAGAAGGCCAAGCCCTCGGGCGCCAAGGGCATCTATGTCCAGCGCGTCGCGATCACCTCGACGATGGGTCCTGGCGTCAAGATCGATCCGTCGACCCTGAATGCGGCGTAGGTCCGACCCTTAACACTGGTGAACGGCGCACCTATATGCGCCGATCACCTATACCAAGGTTCCGGGGCTCGCCCCGGTGCGTGGGGGCCTTTCGGGGCTCCCTGAATGCCTGTCCGAGATTGTGGGCGACCGGTTGCTTCGGCATTCGGTCTTAATCGTCAGAAAGCCCGCATGAGACGGGGAAGTTCCAAATTTTCCGGGATCAGCCCGGGTTCTTGGTTCGAACCTCTGAATGCCTTGTGTCGCCCATGGGTTCCGCGGAATCCGCGAAGGGTCTGGCCGAGGGGACAGGATCTCCGAGCGTCGTCCGGATGATCCGGGCGGCAAAAGGCAACCGGCCGCGGCTTCTTCGGAAGCCGAGGCTAAATGGAGAGAGGCAGTGGACAAAGCGGAAAAACGCGAATTTGTCTCGACGCTCAACGAGACCTTCAAGGACTCGGGAACGGTCGTCGTGGCCCACTATGCCGGTCTTACGGTCGCGCAGATGAACGACTATCGTTCGAAAATGCGCGATGCGGGGGGCACCGTCAAAGTCGCGAAGAACCGCCTCGCCAAGATCGCTCTTCAAGGCACGGACGCCGAAGGCATCTCGACGTTGTTCGAGGGCCAGACCCTGATCGCCTATTCAGGCGACCCGGTCGCGGCGGCAAAGGTCACCAACGATTTCGCCAAGGGGAACGACAAGCTCGTCATCCTGGGCGGGACGATGGGCAAGACCACACTCGATGCGAATGGTGTGAAGGCCTTGGCCTCCATGCCGTCGTTGGACGAACTCAGGGCCAAGCTGGTCGGCATGATCAATACGCCGGCTACTCGGATCGCTGGGGTTCTCCAGGCACCCGCGGGACAACTCGCGCGTGTTTTCGGGGCCTATGCCAAGAAGGACGAGGCGGCGTGAGGACGGTTCCTCGCTGCTCAAACCAAAGTTCGAATCCAAAGGAATACAAACATGGCTGATCTCGCCAAGATCGTTGAAGACCTGTCGAGCCTGACCGTCCTCGAGGCGGCTGAACTCTCGAAGATGCTGGAAGAAAAATGGGGCGTTTCCGCCGCGGCTCCCGTGGCGGTCGCCGCTGCTGGCGGCGGTGCTCCGGCCGAAGCGGCTGAAGAGCAGACCGAGTTCAACGTGATCCTCGTCGCCGCCGGCGCACAGAAGATCAACGTGATCAAGGAAGTCCGCGCGATCACGGGCCTTGGCCTGAAGGAAGCCAAGGACCTCGTCGACAACGCGCCGAAGCCGGTCAAGGAAGCGGTCGACAAGGCCGAGTCCGAGAAGCTCAAGGAGCAGCTCGAAAAGGCTGGCGCCACGGTCGAAGTCAAGTAATCGCGGGTTTCCCGCGCTTGCGCACCAAAATCCGGCGGGCGGGACGGCATTTTGCCGTTCCGCCTTCCGTGCTCGCGCCATGGCGAGCCGGGCGGACGGCGGTCCGATCCGAACGAGGCAGGAACTGGCGTGATGTGACGCGCGCGTGTTCAGACGGCTCATAGAACCGTTTGGAGACGCGGGCCTTTCGCCCGGCAGATCTGTCAGCCGCACCGGCCTTTTTGGCACGCGGTACCTCTCGACGGAGAGGGAAGAGAATTCAAGCCCTTTGGTCAAGGGCGTTGTCACGAGAAGGAGCGACGATGTCTCAAACGACGACGTTTAGCGGTCGCAGGCGGGTACGCAAATTCTTCGGGTCGATCCCCGAAGTCGCCGAGATGCCAAACCTGATCGAGGTCCAGAAGGCCTCCTACGATCAATTTCTGATGGTCGACGAGCCGCAAGGCGGGCGTCTCGAAGAGGGGCTGCAAGCCGTCTTCAAGTCGGTTTTCCCGATTTCTGACTTCTCGGGCCAGGCGATGCTGGAATTCGTGAAATACGAATTTGAGGCGCCGAAATTCGACGTTGAGGAGTGCCGTCAGCGCGATCTGACCTACGCCGCGCCGCTCAAGGTGACGCTGCGCCTCATCGTGTTCGATATTGACGACGACACCGGCTCCAAGTCGGTGAAGGACATCAAGGAGCAGGACGTCTACATGGGCGATATGCCGCTCATGACGTCCAACGGCACCTTCGTCGTGAACGGTACCGAGCGCGTCATAGTCTCGCAGATGCACCGTTCGCCGGGTGTGTTCTTCGATCACGACAAGGGCAAGAGCCACTCGTCGGGCAAGCTGCTGTTCGCCGCCCGCGTCATTCCCTATCGCGGCTCCTGGCTCGACATCGAGTTTGACGCCAAGGACGTCGTGCATGCGCGCATCGACCGCCGCCGCAAGATTCCGGCGACGAGCCTGCTGATGGCGCTTGGCATGGATGGCGAGGAAATCCTGTCGACCTTCTACGACACCGTGAAGTTCGAGAAGGACAAGAAGGGCTGGCGCGTGCCGTTCTCGGTGGAGCGCGTGCGCGGCCAGGGCGCCGTCGTCGACCTCATCGACGCCGACAGCGGCGAGGTTCTCGTCGAGGCCGGCAAAAAGGTGACGGCTCGCCAGGCTCGCCAGATGCAGGAGAAGGGCGTCAAGGCCCTGCGCGCGACTGAGGAGGATCTTGCCGGATCCTACATCGCCGAGGATATCGTCAATCCCGAGACGGGCGAAGTGTATCTCGAGGCCGGTGACGAGCTCGAGATTACCGTCGATGCCAAGACTGGCGAGCGCAAGGGCAATCTGATCGACCTGATCGCGGCCGGTTACGACGAGATCACCGTTCTCGACATCGATCACGTCAATGTCGGCGGCTATATCCGCAATACGCTGGCGGTCGATAAGAACGAAGGTCGTCAAGACGCGCTGTTCGACATCTACCGGGTGATGCGTCCCGGCGAGCCGCCGACGATCGAGACCGCCGAAGCGATGTTCAACTCGTTGTTCTTTGACGGCGAGCGCTATGACCTGTCGGCCGTCGGCCGCGTCAAGATGAACATGCGTCTCGACGTCGACGCCGAGGACACCGTGCGCGTGCTGCGCAAAGAAGACATCCTCGCGGTGGTCAGGACCCTCGTCGACCTTCGCGACGGCAAGGGCGAGATCGACGACATCGACAATCTCGGCAACCGCCGGGTGCGTTCGGTCGGCGAGCTGATGGAGAACCAGTATCGCGTCGGCTTGCTGCGCATGGAACGCGCGATCAAGGAGCGCATGAGCTCCGTCGAGATCGACACGGTAATGCCGCAGGATCTGATCAACGCAAAGCCGGCCGCCGCCGCCGTGCGCGAGTTCTTCGGTTCCTCGCAGCTGTCGCAGTTCATGGATCAGACCAACCCGCTGTCGGAGATCACCCACAAGCGCCGCCTCTCGGCGCTTGGACCCGGCGGCCTGACGCGCGAGCGCGCCGGCTTCGAGGTGCGCGACGTGCATCCGACGCATTACGGCCGGATCTGCCCGATCGAGACGCCGGAAGGCCCGAATATCGGCCTGATCAACTCGCTCGCCACGTTCGCGCGGGTGAACAAATACGGCTTCATCGAGAGCCCGTACCGCAAGGTGATCGACGGCATCGTCACCCATGATGTCGTGTATCTGTCGGCGATGGAGGAATCCAAGCATCACGTCGCACAGGCGAACGCCGTCCTGACCGACGACAGCCGGTTCCAGAACGAGTTCGTGGTCTGCCGTCATTCGGGCGACGTCTTCATGACGCCGCGCGACAATGTCGATCTGATGGACGTATCGCCGAAGCAGTTGGTTTCGGTCGCTGCGGCGCTGATTCCGTTCCTTGAGAACGATGACGCCAACCGCGCTCTGATGGGCTCGAACATGCAGCGTCAGGCGGTGCCGCTGGTTCGCGCCGAGGCGCCGTTCGTCGGCACCGGCATGGAATCGATCGTCGCCCGCGATTCGGGCGCTGCGATCGGTGCGCGCCGCACCGGCGTGGTCGACCAGGTCGACGCGACGCGTATCGTCATCCGCGCGACGGAGGATCTGGAGGCCGGCAAGTCCGGTGTCGACATCTACCGTCTGATGAAGTTCCAGCGCTCGAACCAGAACACCTGCATCAACCAGCGTCCGCTGGTGGCGGTGGGTGACCCGGTCGAAAAGGGCGACATCATTGCTGATGGTCCGTCGACAGATCTCGGCGATCTGGCGCTCGGGCGGAACGTGCTCGTCGCGTTCATGCCGTGGAACGGCTACAACTACGAGGATTCGATCCTCCTGTCGGAGCGCATCGTCGCCGATGACGTCTTCACCTCGATCCATATCGAGGAGTTCGAGGTCATGGCGCGCGACACCAAACTTGGACCCGAAGAGATCACCCGCGACATTCCGAACGTGTCGGAAGAAGCGCTGAAGAATCTCGATGAGGCCGGCATCGTCTATATCGGTGCCGAGGTGCAGCCGGGCGACATTCTGGTCGGCAAGATCACGCCGAAGGGTGAAAGCCCGATGACGCCGGAGGAAAAGCTCCTGCGCGCCATCTTCGGCGAAAAGGCCTCCGACGTCCGCGATACCTCGAACCGCATGCCTCCGGGCGCCTATGGCACGGTCGTCGAGGTTCGGGTGTTCAATCGTCACGGCGTCGAGAAGGACGAACGCGCCATGGCGATCGAGCGCGAGGAGATCGAGCGGCTCGCCAAGGATCGCGACGATGAACAGGCGATTCTCGACCGCAACGTCTATGGTCGCCTGATTGAGATGCTGGGCGGAAAGTCCGCCATCGCGGGACCGAAGGGCTTCAAGAAGGGCGCGACCATCTCCGCCGACGCGATGAACGAGTATCCCCGCTCGCAGTGGTGGATGTTCGCCGTCGAGGAGGAGAAGCTGCAGGCCGAACTGGAGGATCTGCGCAACGTCTATGACGAAGCGAAGACCACCCTCGAGCAGCGCTTCATGGACAAGGTCGAGAAGGTGCAGCGCGGTGACGAGCTGCCCCCCGGCGTCATGAAGCAGGTCAAGGTCTTTGTCGCGGTCAAGCGCAAGATCCAGCCGGGCGACAAGATGGCCGGACGGCACGGCAACAAGGGTGTGGTGTCGCGCATCTTGCCGGTCGAGGACATGCCGTTCAATGAGGACGGCACGCATGTCGACATCGTGCTCAACCCGCTCGGCGTGCCGTCACGCATGAATGTCGGGCAGATCCTCGAGACGCATCTTGGCTGGGCCTGTTCGGGCATGGGCAAGAAGATCGGCGAGATGCTCGAGGTCTATAACCAGTCCCGTGACGTCTCGCCGCTGCGCGATGAGATCGCTGGACTGCTGGGCGACAACGACCGCAACGAGAAGGTCAAGGACTACGACGACGCCAGTGTCGTCATCTTGGCCAAGCAGATGACCCGCGGCGTGTCGATTGCGACGCCGGTCTTCGATGGTGCAGTCGAGCACGACATCGTCGAAATGCTGGAAAAGGCGGGACTCGACGGTTCGGGCCAGGTGACGCTCTATGACGGGCGCACCGGCGAGGCCTTCGATCGGCAGGTGACGGTCGGCTACATCTACATGCTGAAGCTGCACCATCTGGTGGACGACAAGATCCACGCCCGTTCGATCGGTCCGTACTCGCTCGTGACCCAGCAGCCATTGGGCGGCAAGGCCCAGTTTGGCGGCCAGCGCTTCGGCGAGATGGAGGTCTGGGCGCTCGAGGCTTATGGCGCCGCCTACACGCTGCAGGAGATGCTGACGGTGAAGTCGGACGATGTCGCGGGCCGCACCAAGGTCTACGAGTCGATCGTGCGTGGTGACGACGCCTTCGAGTCCGGCATTCCCGAGAGCTTCAACGTGCTCGTCAAGGAAATGCGCTCGCTCGGCCTCGACGTCGATCTGGCGAACTCGGCGGTCGAGTTGCCGGCACCCGCCGAGGGTCTGCCTGACGCGGCCGAATAGACGTCGCGGGAAAATCGACCGCACCCGTTGCGGTCCGGATCGGCGCCGACATGGCGCCGATCCTCGACGATTGAACGATTTCAGCGGCCGGTATACCCGCCGCGACTCGGGGTTTTGCCCCACGAAGGAGAAAGCGCATGAACCAAGAGGTCATGAACATCTTCAATCCGCAGGTGGCTGCGCAGACGTTCGATTCCATCCGCATCTCGCTCGCCTCGCCTGAGAAGATCCTTTCCTGGTCGTTCGGCGAGATCAAGAAGCCGGAGACGATCAACTACCGCACGTTCAAGCCGGAGCGGGACGGTCTGTTCTGCGCCCGCATTTTCGGTCCGATCAAGGATTACGAGTGCTTGTGCGGCAAGTACAAGCGGATGAAGTACAAGGGCATTATCTGCGAGAAGTGCGGCGTCGAGGTGACTCTTTCGCGCGTGCGGCGCGAGCGCATGGGTCATATCGAACTCGCCGCGCCGGTCGCCCACATCTGGTTCCTGAAGTCGCTCCCGTCGCGCATCGGCACGCTGCTCGACATGACGCTCAAGGATATCGAGCGGGTTCTGTATTTCGAGAACTACATCGTCACCGAGCCGGGCCTGACCTCTCTGAAGGAGCATCAGCTCCTGTCGGAAGAGGAATATATGATCGCCGTCGAGGAGTTCGGGGAGGATTCCTTCACCGCGCTGATCGGCGCTGAGGCGATCCAGGATCTTCTCGCGGGCATGGATCTGGAGAAGATCGCCGGCGATTTGCGTGCTGAGCTCGCGCAGACCACCTCCGAGCTCAAGACCAAGAAGCTGATGAAGCGGCTGAAGATCGTCGAGAACTTCCTCGATTCCGGCAACAAGCCGGAGTGGATGATCATGAGCGTCGTTCCGGTGATCCCGCCGGATCTGCGCCCGCTCGTCCCGCTCGACGGCGGTCGTTTCGCGACGTCGGATCTCAACGACCTGTATCGCCGCGTCATCAACCGGAACAACCGCCTCAAGCGGCTGATCGAGCTGCGTGCGCCGGGCATCATCATCCGCAACGAGAAGCGGATGCTGCAGGAAGCCGTCGATGCACTGTTCGACAACGGCCGCCGCGGCCGCGTGATCACCGGCGCCAACAAGCGTCCGTTGAAGTCGCTGTCCGACATGCTCAAGGGCAAGCAGGGCCGGTTCCGCCAGAACCTGCTCGGCAAGCGCGTCGACTATTCCGGCCGCTCGGTCATCGTCACAGGTCCGGAGCTGAAGCTGCACCAGTGCGGCCTGCCGAAGAAGATGGCGCTGGAGCTGTTCAAGCCGTTTATCTACGCGCGCCTCGATGCCAAGGGTTTCTCCTCGACCGTCAAGCAGGCGAAGAAGCTGGTCGAGAAGGAGCGTCCGGAAGTCTGGGATATCCTCGATGAGGTCATCCGCGAACATCCGGTGCTCTTGAACCGCGCTCCGACCCTGCACCGTCTCGGCATCCAGGCCTTCGAGCCGGTGCTGATCGAGGGCAAGGCGATCCAGCTGCATCCGCTCGTCTGTACGGCCTTCAACGCCGATTTCGACGGCGATCAGATGGCTGTGCACGTTCCGTTGTCGATCGAGGCGCAGCTGGAAGCGCGCGTTCTCATGATGTCGACCAACAACATCCTGCATCCGGCGAACGGCGCGCCTATCATCGTGCCGTCGCAGGATATGGTGCTCGGGCTCTACTACCTCTCGATCATGAACGAGAACGAGCCGGGGCAGGGGATGGCCTTCTCCGACATCGGCGAACTCGAGCATGCCATTGCCAACCGCTCGGTGACCCTGCACAGCAAGGTCAAGGGCCGCTTCAAGACGGTGGGCGCGGACGGCAAGCCGGTCTCGAATATCTACGAGACGACGCCGGGCCGTATGCTCATCGGGGAACTGCTGCCGAAGAACGCCGCGATTCCGTTCGACATCTGCAACGAGCTGATGACCAAGAAGACCATCTCCAAGATGATCGACCAGGTCTATCGTCACTGCGGTCAGAAGGAGACGGTGATCTTCTGCGACCAGATCATGCAGCTCGGGTTCCGTCATGCCTGTACGGCTGGCATCTCGTTCGGCAAGGACGACATGCTGATCCCGGACACCAAGCCGAGGATGATCGGCGAGACCCAGGCGCTCGCGAAGGAATACGAGCAGCAGTACAATGACGGCCTGATCACCCAGGGCGAGAAGTACAACAAGGTCGTCGATGCCTGGGCGAAGTGCACGGACAAGATCGCCGACGAGATGATGGCTCGCATCAAGGCGATCGAGTTCGACGACAATGGTCGGCAGAAGCCGATGAACTCGATCTACATGATGTCGCACTCCGGCGCCCGCGGGTCTCCGACCCAGATGCGCCAGCTGGCGGCAATGCGTGGCCTGATGACCAAGCCGTCTGGCGAGATCATCGAGACGCCGATCATCTCGAACTTCAAGGAAGGCCTGACCGTGCTCGAGTACTTCAACTCGACCCACGGTGCTCGCAAGGGCTTGGCCGACACGGCGCTGAAGACGGCCAATTCGGGTTATCTCACCCGTCGTCTCGTCGACGTGGCGCAGGACTGCATCATCACGCAGGTCGATTGTGGCACGAAGAACGGGCTGACCATGCAGCCGATCGTGGACGCCGGTCAGGTCGTCGCGTCGATCGGCCAGCGGGTCCTCGGCCGGACGGCGCTGGAAGATATCCTGCATCCGCTGACCGGCGAGGTTATCGTCAAGGGCGGTGTGACGATCGAGGAGGCCGACGTCGAGGTGATCGAGAACGCCAGTATCCAGTCGATCAACATTCGTTCGGCGCTGACCTGCGAGATCCGCACCGGCATCTGCGCCACCTGCTACGGGCGCGATCTTGCCCGCGGCACGCCCGTCAACATGGGCGAGGCCGTCGGCGTCATCGCCGCGCAGTCGATCGGCGAGCCGGGCACCCAGCTCACCATGCGTACCTTCCACATGGGCGGGACCGCGCAGGTGGTCGACTCTTCGTTCCTGGAAGCCTCCTACGAGGGCACGGTGGCGATCCGCAACCGTAACGTCGTGCGGAATTCCGATGGCCGACTGGTGGCGATGGGTCGCAACATGGCGATCCTTATCCTCGATCAGGCGGGCAAGGAGCGTGCGTCGCACCGCGTCACCTACGGTAGCCGTATCTTCGTCGACGACGGCGATACGGTCCGGCGCGGCCAGCGCATCGCCGAATGGGATCCCTACACCCGTCCGGTGCTGACCGAGCTCGAGGGCACGGTCGACTTCGAGGACATGGTGGAAGGCATCTCGGTGTCCGAGCAGGCCGACGAGTCGACCGGCATCACCAAGCGGGCGGTCATCGATTGGCGGGCGAGCCCGCGCGGTCAGGACCTGAAGCCGGCGATCGTTGTGCGTGGCAAGGATGGCGAGATCCTCAAACTGGCACGCGGTTCCGACGCCCGCTACTTCCAGTCGGTCGACGCGATCCTGTCGGTCGAGCCGGGCGCCACGGTGAAGGCCGGCGACGTCCTGTCGCGTATTCCGATGGAAAGCGCGAAGACCAAGGACATTACCGGTGGTCTGCCGCGTGTCGCCGAGCTGTTCGAGGCCCGCAAGCCGAAGGACAACGCGGTGATCGCGGAAATCGATGGCACGGTGAAATTCGGGCGCGACTACAAGAACAAGCGCCGGATCATCATCGAGCCGCACGAGGACGGCGGCGAGCCGATGGAGTACCTGATCCCGAAGGGCAAGCCGTTCCATCTTCAGGAAGGTGACGTCATCGAGAAGGGCGACTACATCCTCGACGGCAACCCTGCGCCGCACGACATCCTGGCGATCCGCGGCGTGGAGGCGCTGGCGTCCTACCTCGTCAACGAGATCCAGGAGGTCTACCGGCTGCAGGGCGTGTTGATCAACGACAAGCACATCGAGGTCATCGTCCGGCAGATGCTGCAGAAGGTCGAGATCGTCGAGTCCGGCGATTCCGGCTACATTCCGGGCGACAATGTCGACCGGATCGAGCTGGCGGAACTCAACGAGCGTCTGGAGGAAGAGGGCAAGAAGCCGGCATCCGGCAACCCGGTCCTCCTCGGCATCACCAAGGCCTCGCTGCAGACCCCGTCCTTCATCTCGGCCGCCTCCTTCCAGGAGACGACGCGAGTGTTGACCGAGGCGGCGGTCGCCGGCAAGACCGATACGCTGCAGGGCTTGAAGGAGAACGTCATCGTCGGCCGCCTGATCCCGGCGGGTACCGGTGGCATGATGACCCAGGTGCGCCGCATCGCTACCTCGCGCGACGACCTCATCATCGAGGATCGCCGCAAGGCCGCCAACAAGGCCGAGACCGATCGCATGCTGACCTCGATCACGGACGCGGCCGAGTAGGCCTCGCCCGTTTGGTGGAAGCAAGAATGGAAAGGCCGCCCTCGGGCGGCCTTTCGCCGTCAAGGACCGCTGTCGCGGATGCAGAAAACGCCGTGCGCGCCGATTGCGGCACGGCGCCGACGAGGGATTGGGATCGCCATCGGGCGAGGCTCGCGAACTCCTTCGGATCCGGGGTTGACGGGTCCGGGGAGAATCGTTAAGTACCCCCCAACAGAGCNTGGGATCGCCATCGGGCGAGGCTCGCGAACTCCTTCGGATCCGGGGTTGACGGGTCCGGGGAGAATCGTTAAGTACCCCCCAACAGAGCCGATGTGAGGCCGAATCTTCCCAAGGACGCCACGTCCGGGATCAAGCGCTTCAAACAAGGCTTCGTTCAACGAGACGTCACATCGCTGAATGCAAGACCGTCTAAGCGGTCCTCTGCTTCGTTCCGGGCAGTCCACTCACAAGTGGATCGATTGCCTGGTTTCGCGCATGGAGAGTTGCTCTTCGCTTTTGCGTGGCGCGACGTTTCGTGTCGAACCTGAGTTTTGGAAGAAGAGGGAAGGTTGGAATGCCGACCATCAACCAATTGGTCCGGAAGCCGCGCGTTCGCCCAGTCGAGCGCAATACGGTTCCGGCGCTCGAGGCCAACCCGCAAAAGCGCGGCGTGTGCACCCGTGTCTACACGACCACGCCGAAGAAGCCGAACTCGGCGCTTCGTAAGGTTGCCAAGGTTCGCCTCGTCAACGGTTACGAAGTCATCGGCTACATTCCGGGTGAAGGCCATAACCTTCAGGAGCACTCCGTGGTGATGATCCGCGGTGGGCGCGTGAAGGATCTACCGGGTGTTCGCTACCACATCATCCGCGGCGTGCTCGACACGCAGGGCGTCAAGAACCGGAAGCAGCGTCGTTCGAAATACGGCGCCAAGCGTCCGAAGTAAGCCCCAACGCTGATCAGTTGAAGAGACGATAGTATGTCCCGCCGCCACAGAGCCGAAAAGCGTGAAATCAATCCGGACCCGAAGTTCGGTGATCTCATCGTGTCAAAGTTCATGAACGCCGTCATGTATGACGGTAAGAAGTCGGTCGCCGAGCGCATCGTCTACGGTGCGTTCGACACCGTCCACGAGAAGACCCGCCAGGACGCGGTCGTGATCTTCCACCAGGCGCTCGAGAACATCTCGCCGCATGTGGAAGTTCGCTCCCGCCGTGTCGGTGGTGCGACCTATCAGGTTCCGGTCGACGTTCGTCCCGAGCGCCGTCAGGCGCTGGCGATCCGTTGGCTGATCACCGCCGCACGGGGCCGCAACGAGACGACCATGGTCGACCGCCTGTCGGGCGAGCTCATGGATGCGGCCAACAACCGTGGTACGGCTGTGAAGAAGCGCGAAGACACGCACCGCATGGCGGAAGCGAACCGCGCCTTCTCGCACTACCGCTGGTAATTCAAGTTTCTGCCCGAAAGGCGACGCCCGATGGCACGCGACTATAAGATCGAAGACTACCGCAATTTCGGCATCATGGCCCACATCGATGCCGGGAAGACGACGACGACCGAGCGGATTCTCTACTACACCGGTAAGTCCCACAAGATCGGCGAAGTGCATGATGGCGCTGCGACGATGGACTGGATGGCGCAGGAGCAGGAGCGCGGCATCACCATTACCTCCGCCGCGACCACCACGTTCTGGGAAGGCCGCGACGGCAAGAAGCGCCGCTTCAACATCATCGACACGCCGGGTCACGTCGACTTCACCATTGAGGTCGAACGCAGCTTGCGCGTCCTCGATGGCGCGATTGCGCTTCTCGACGCCAATGCCGGTGTCGAGCCGCAGACCGAGACGGTCTGGCGTCAGGCGGACAAGTATCAGGTTCCGCGCATGATCTTCGTCAACAAGATGGACAAGACGGGCGCCGACTTCTTTCGTTGTGTGGAGATGATCAAGTCGCGTCTCGGCGCGCGTCCGATCGTCGTCCAGCTGCCGATCGGTGCGGAGACCGAGCTCAAGGGTGTCATCGATCTCATCGAGATGAAGGCGCTGGTCTGGCGCGACGAGAATCTCGGCGCCCAGTGGGACATTCTCGATATCCCGGCCGACATGCTCGCCCAGGCTGAAGAGTACCGCGAGGCGATGATCGAAGCCGCTGTCGAGCTCGATGAAGGCGCCATGGAGCGTTATCTCGAAGGCGAGATGCCGAGCAACGATGAGATTCGCAAGCTGATCCGCAAGGGCACCTGCGACGTCTGGTTCACGCCGGTTCTCTGCGGTTCGGCTTTCAAGAACAAGGGCGTTCAGCCGCTTCTCGACGCCGTTGTCGACTTCCTGCCGTCGCCGGTCGAAGTGAAGCCGATCAAGGGTATCGACCCGAAGACCGAAGCCGAGATCGTGCGCAAGTCGTCTGACGACGAGCCGCTGTCCATGCTGGCCTTCAAGATCATGAACGATCCGTTTGTCGGTTCGCTCACCTTCGCTCGCATCTACTCCGGCGTTCTGACCAAGGGTACCTCGCTCCAGAACACCGTCAAGGAGAAGAAGGAGCGCATCGGCCGCATGCTGCAGATGCACTCCAACTCCCGGGAAGACATCGAAGAGGCCTATGCTGGCGACATCGTCGCACTGGCTGGCCTGAAGGACACGACGACCGGCGACACGCTTTGTGATCCGCTGAAGCCGGTCATCCTGGAGCGGATGGAGTTCCCCGATCCGGTCATCGAGATTGCGATCGAGCCGAAGACCAAGGCCGACCAGGAAAAGATGGGCCTCGCGCTCAACCGACTGGCCGCCGAGGATCCTTCGTTCCGGGTCAAGACGGATGAGGAATCCGGCCAGACGATCATCGCCGGCATGGGCGAGCTTCACCTCGACATTCTCGTCGATCGCATGAAGCGGGAATTCAAGGTCGAGGCGAATATCGGCGCGCCGCAGGTGGCTTATCGCGAGACGATCACCCGCAAGGCCGAAGTCGACTACACCCACAAGAAGCAGACCGGCGGTACGGGCCAGTTCGCTCGCGTCAAGATGACCTTCGAGCCTGCCGAGATCGGCGAGGGCTTCAGCTTCGAGTCGAAGATCGTCGGCGGCGCGGTTCCGAAGGAATACATTCCGGGCGTTCAAAAGGGCATCGTGTCGGTGCTGACGTCGGGGCCGCTTGCGGGCTTCCCGATGGTGGACATCAAGGCGCAGCTTCTGGATGGCGCGTTCCACGATGTCGACTCCTCGGTGCTGGCCTTCGAGATCGCGGCGCGGGCCGGTTTCCGCGAAGCGATCCAGAAGGCGGGGCCGCGGCTGCTCGAGCCGGTCATGAAGGTCGAGGTGGTGACGCCGGAAGACTACGTCGGTGACGTCATCGGCGATTTGAATTCGCGTCGCGGGCAGATCCAGGGCACTGAGCCGCGCGGTATCGCGCAGGTCGTCAACGCCATGGTGCCGCTGGCCAACATGTTCGGTTACGTCAACCAGCTGCGCTCGATGTCCCAGGGCCGTGCCCAGTACACGATGCAGTTCGATCATTATGAGCAGGTGCCGAACCAGGTCGCGGACGAAATTCAGAAAAAGTACGCCTGACCGCGTTTCCCCTCGAAACGGCATTCGGCTCGCTGAGCCAAGACTAGACAACGGAGTGGCAAGATGGCCAAGAGCAAATTCGAGCGCAACAAGCCGCATGTGAACATCGGGACGATTGGTCACGTTGATCACGGCAAGACGTCGTTGACGGCGGCGATCACGAAGTATTTCGGCG
>NZ_JAZHLK010000063.1:0-20333 GCF_036549515.1 Aurantimonas sp. E1-2-R+4
GCGGTTTGCTTTCGTCCACATC
The DNA here is from genome assembly GCF_036549515.1 of Aurantimonas sp. E1-2-R+4. Taxonomy (NCBI): domain Bacteria; kingdom Pseudomonadati; phylum Pseudomonadota; class Alphaproteobacteria; order Hyphomicrobiales; family Aurantimonadaceae; genus Aurantimonas; species Aurantimonas sp. E1-2-R+4. Next base: position 23 of record NZ_JAZHLK010000063.1, read on the forward strand.
GCTTCCATGCCCTCGTCGAATCAAATCAACAGCATGGAATCACAAACGATTCATATCATTCAACTTCTTTGTGGACCGACACTGATATCGAAAATTGTCGACAAACAGCTCTTAAATAACGTCTTGACCAGTTCCCTGACGGATGACGAGGTTCGCCAGATAATTTCTTCAATGGCCGACAGGCACAAAAACCTTGCGCCGGAGATGAAAGCCTCAATCGACAAAGAAATCACCACACTCCTTTGGTCCCGGCCAAAATTTCCGTTGACAAAAGTATACATGGGCGGACGTGCATTTCCTCGAACCAATCCCCAGCCATCGGCCACGGGTTCCGCTGAATCAGGTGCAACTGAACCGTAGGCTTTCACGAGTGCTCTGATAGTGAGCCATCATGCGTCGAACTGGAACGAAGGTCCGCTTTCGGAGGCTACCTCGAATAGACTCAACGGCCGCAACGGGCGCGTAACTGCCTTTCCGACCACTCGTCACGAATGCCCTGGATGGCTCGCAAACGGCCCGCCCCTATCTGAGCAAGCCCTTCACCACGGTCGAGGCCTTGCCGATGTCGAGCTTGCCGGGGAAGCGTTCCTTGAGGGCGTTCATGCAGCGGCCAACGTCGCGCAGGCCCTTGGCGTCGGTCTCCTCGACCACCTGCCGGCAGGCCCGTTCCATCTCGCTGGGGTCGAGCTGCGGCGGCAACAGATCGCGGATGACGGCGATCTCGTCGCGCTCCTGTTCGGCCAGTTCCAGCCGGCCGCTGTCCTCGTAGTCCTTGGCGGATTCGACCCGCTGCTTGATCATCTTGACGAGGATGTGCAGCACCTCCTCGTCGCCGACCGGGTCGCGCCCGGCATTGCGATTGGCCACGTCGCGATCCTTGATCGCCGCGTTGATCAGCCGCAGGGTCGAGATGCGGCGTTTGTCCTGGCTTTTGGTCGCTGTGTTCAAAGCGTCCGCGAGATGCTCGCGCATGGTGGTGACTTTCGCGTTTCGTCAAATCCGCCCGCGCGGACCGAAGTCGGCCAGCGTGGCGCGTAATCGACACCTGTTCTTCACGTAGGTAAAGCCCCGGTGCCCCTACAAGTCGGGGCGGGCTTCGATCTTGACCGGGCCTGTCTCTCAATTGCATCGGACGTGGCGCCCGAATATGCCGCACCGGCGGCCATCCGCCAATGACGACGCCGCCTCTTGCAGTGCAATGCGGCGCGGATGTAGAGAATTGCCGGGCGGCGCGCAAGGGCGGTTGCGCCAAGGCAGCCATGCGCCGATATCATGGCGAACCGACGCAATGCCTGGCAGATAGCGCCACGATTGTGGCAATGCGCCGACATATCCGACGACTGAAAGGTGAGACCATGACCGACGGCTGGACGACGCGCAAGACAACCGCGCTCCTCGTGCTCGCGGACGGAACCGTGATCGAGGGCTTCGGCCTCGGCGCGTCCGGCGCGATCGAGGGCGAGGTGTGTTTCAACACCGCATTGACCGGGTATCAGGAAATTCTCACCGACCCCTCCTACAGCCGCCAGATCGTCACCTTCACCTTCCCGCATATCGGCAATGTCGGCGCCAATGCCGAAGACCAGGAAGACCTGACCCCGGCCAAGGCGTCCGGGGCCGTCGGCGCGATCTTCCGGGCCGACATTTCCGAGCCGTCGAACTATCGCTCGTCGGGCCATCTCGACGCCTGGCTGAAGGAGCGCGGCGTCATCGCGCTGTCGGGCGTCGACACGCGGGCGCTGACGGCGCTGATCCGCGAGACCGGCATGCCCAATGCGGTGATCGCCCACGATCCGGACGGAAACTTCGACCTCGACGCGCTAAAAGCCCGCGCGGCGGCCTGGGGCGGTATCGTCGGGCTCGATCTGGCCAAAGAGGTCGGCAGCGGCGACACCACCGTCTGGGACGAAAAACCCTGGGTGTGGAACGAAGGCTATGCGGCCGAGGCGGCGCCGCGCTACACGATCGTGGCGATCGACTACGGCACCAAGCGCAACATCCTGCGGCTGATGGCCGGCCAGGGCGCCAGGGTCGTTCTGGTGCCGCCGACGGCGAGCGCCGAGGAGATCCTCGCGCACGAGCCGGACGGGGTGTTCCTGTCGAATGGTCCGGGCGATCCGGCCGCCACCGGCGATTACGCCGTGCCGACGATCAAGGCGCTGGTCGACAAGGGCGTGCCGGTGTTCGGCATCTGCCTCGGCCACCAGATGCTGGCGCTGGCGCTCGGCGGGCGGACCGAGAAGATGCATCAGGGCCATCACGGCGCCAACCATCCGGTCAAGGATTTCACCACCGGCAAGGTCGAGATCGTGTCGATGAACCACGGCTTCGCGGTGGCGGCTGACTCTCTGCCGGCCGGGGTCGAGGAGACCCATCGCTCGCTGTTCGACGGCTCGAACTGCGGCCTGCGCGTTGCCGGCAAGCCGGTGTTCTCGGTGCAGCATCACCCCGAAGCCTCCCCCGGCCCGCAAGATTCACACTATCTCTTCCAGCGGTTTTTCCGGATGATCGACGATCACAAGGCCGGCAAGATCGCCGCCTGAGCGCCGGCCGCGATCCCCGTTCAAGCCCAAACGCATGAAGGCGCCGGAGCGATCCGGCGCCTTCATGCTGTCTAAGGGTATTTCGGTCCGCCGGCGGCTTAAGCCGCGCGGAACCGCATCAAGAGCCGCTTCATCCAGCTGCGGAAGCCGCAGCTGAAGGTGGCGTGACGGTGCAGGTCGTCCCTGCCCCGGTCGCCGCCATAGGAAGAGCGGCCGACGATGATATCCGCTAACATGTTCGCGCTCCTCGTTCGATGTTGAAACCCTAGCGCCCGAAGCCTTCCATCCGATTAACTTCAACCTGAAGGAATGATCGTCGCCCGATTGCAATCCATTCATAAATGCGCACTCTGTGCGTCAAGTCAAGCGAATATTGCGCACGAGGTGCATTTTTCGGGAGCGTCGACCAAGGGAATCCGTGACCGTCGAATCGACTTTGCCGAGGCGACGATCTAAGCAGGCCCGGCTTTCTCGAAGCTGGTCGCCGCGGCGGCGCGGCCGCACGACGTGGCTGCATGGAGGGGAGTTCCGATGGACCCGGAGGCTTTTCGAACCTGGCGCAAGTCGCTCGGGCTGAAGCAGAAGGACGCCGCCGAGCGGCTCGGCCTGAAAAAGCGGGTCATCCAGTATTACGAAAAGGGCCATCGCGACGGCAAGGCGGTGGAAATCCCGAAGACCGTCGAACTCGCCTGCCTCGCTTTGTCGCTCGGCTATGACAGCTATGACGGGAGTTTGCTGCGCGGCACGGCGGCGCGGCCACCGTCCGACGCGGATTGAGCGGCGATCATCCAGTCCATCAGGAAATGCTCATCGCGTCCCATCGGACGTCGCCGGACTCTGAGCGGCGGCCTCCGCATCCACCCGTTCCTTCTCTGCCTCCGTGACAATGTCCCGCAGCGTCGTTCTGGCCGCGTCATTCATGGCAACCGCACCGGCACAGGAATTCGGTGTCGCGTCGAGCAGCCTTTTCGCGGCTTTGGTGACCAGAGATGAATTAAAGAATTCGACTCGATCGCGAAGCCGCCTTGCAATCCCGTTGGATACATAACCGTCCACGTCCGCATTGCAGGCGGTATCGACCAGAATTTCCAAATGGATGGGCAACCAATCCTCGAAAGAACGGCTGTCCTTTTCCAGCCGAACCCAGGCATCGATGGTTGCCCCGTCCTCCTCCGGGGTTCGCGCGTCCATCCTCAGCACCTCCAGACGCTCCAGAAAGATATCCTTCCGATCTCCCGCGGGAATGTCTTTCGACCATGTTTCGATGAGGTCGCTCAGACTCTCGGGCTCAAGCGGGATGAGATCATAGCTCAAAAATCTCTCTGGCCCGATAACCGGTGCGGCCTCGATGTTGGCGATCAACGCACTCTCAAGATCGGGAGCAGAGCCCAGAACAGTTCGCCAGGAAAAAGCGTCAGCCAGCGACGCCCCCTGCAGCTGCACCCCCTCCAGCGACGCCCCCTGCAACTGCGCATACTCCAGTGACGTCCCCTGCAGCCAAGCCCCGAACAGCGACGCCCCCTGCAACTGCGCCTCGTCCAGCGACGCCCCCTGCAGCTGCGCCCCGAACAGCAACGCCCCCTGCAGCTGCGCATACTCCAGCGACGCCCCCGGCAGCCGCGCCCCGAACAGCGACGCCGCCTGCAGCTGCGCATCCACCAGCGACGCCCCCTGCAGCCGCGCCCCGCCCAGCGACGCCCCCTGCAACTGCGCATACTCCAGCGACGCCCCCTGCAGCCGCGCCCCGAACAGCGACGCCGCCTGCAGCTGCGCATACTCCAGCGACGCCCCCTGCAGCCAAGCCCTGTCCAGGGACGCCCCCTGCAGCCGCGCATACTCCAGCGACGCCCCCTGCAGCCGCGCATACTCCAGCGACGCCCCCTGCAGCCGCGCCCCGAACAGCGACGCTCCCTGCAGCCGCGCATTTGCAAAATTTGTCCGACGAAGGTCGAGAGAATCAAGAACCGCGCCGCGAAAATCGCGATCGCGAAATGAGCGAATTATTGCCCCTGAAGAGAGAGTGCTTGTCGGGCGTTCCCTTTCCTGTGCATCAAGTTTTGCGATCTCCTCGTCGTCGATGAAATCGTCGTCGGCGCGGAGGATGATATAATTCAGGACCCAGCCGCCCGATGTCCGCCTATATCTCTGGTCCCAGGTGCCCACGACCGGGCGCGACAAGATCGACACCTGGTAGGCTTCGACCGCTTCCCCCGGAAAGATCAGAACCAGGACGGACAGGAACACGCCGGCAAGACTAGCGGTCACGGCGACGCCTGATCGTGCGAGCGACATTAAAGCGTTCGAGCTCTTCGCCCTGAGCGCGGGCCGCCAGATCAGCCATAGACAGAGAAGATCGAGCGCGATGAACACGCGGTGCGCCCAAGTCGCCGCCTCATCGTGATAGGGTAGAAATCGAACCTGAACGAAGAAGAGGAGACCGAGCGGCGCGAAGACCACCGTCAGCCAGACGATGAAGCGCAGGACGCCGACATAGATCCGGTCGTGCAAACCCTCTTCGCTCCCGGCCACCGCCTGCAGAACGATATAGGGATCGAGCCGCTGTCGCAGCCGCGCCCTCTCAACGGCTCCTGTCGCCACCTGGCACAGGATGGTTTCGTAAATCGACACCCGCTCCATCAAGCCGCGCAGCTGCAGGAGCAGGTACAGATGCATGACGATGAACAGCCCCGGCGCCACCCAGAAGAAACCGATCAGCGGCAAGTCGACGTCGAGCACCGGCAATTTGATGCCTTCGGCCAAAAACAACTGACGATGCGTGATCGATCCGACGGCGATGACGAGATAGGTCCAAAGAACCAGGTAGGTGACCCAGGTGCCGCGAACGCGGGAGGCGGCCGTGTTGACGGCACTTTCTTGCGCGACAAGGTCCTTGGAAAGCTGCGCGGGATCGGTGGAAAGCCGCTGCTGTCGCGCCTCGGTGGATCGTCGGTGCGATGCGTAGAGCGCCGCCACCCATCCGAAGGCGGAACTCATGCGGTTCGCCAGCCGGTTGAGGACATTCCTGCCCAGATGCTTTACGCGCGTCCCGAGCAGCGCCAAGTTTCACTCCCACTTGCCATCAGCCGTCGTCCCCGCCGGTACGACTATAACGAGCGGTTTCCGCCTCACAAGCAAGCCGGGGCCAGGCCTCCGGCATGCCATCGCGCGTGGGACCGGCATGACATTCCCACGAAAAGCTCATCCGTCACCCCTTCCCCCATGCCCGCCTCTTGCCTATAAGCCGGCCTCAGCCTCGACAGAACCCGCCGCGACCGGCCGCATCCCTGATGCGGGTGGAATCTTGGCGCGCAACCAAACCGGACGATAGCTTCCCATGCCGAAACGCACCGACATCCACACCATCCTCATCATCGGTGCGGGCCCGATCATCATCGGCCAGGCCTGCGAATTCGACTATTCCGGCACCCAGGCATGCAAGGCGCTGAAGGAGGAAGGCTACCGGATCGTGCTGGTCAATTCGAACCCCGCGACGATCATGACCGACCCCGATCTCGCCGACGCCACCTATATCGAGCCGATCACGCCCGAAGTGGTCGCCAAGATCATCGCCAAGGAGCGGCCGGACGCGATCCTGCCGACGATGGGCGGGCAGACGGCGCTGAACACGGCGCTGTCGCTGCGGCGCATGGGCGTCCTGGAGAAATACGGTGTCGAGATGATCGGCGCCGACGCCAACGCCATCGACAAGGCCGAGGACCGCGCCCTCTTCCGCGAGGCGATGGCGAAAATCGGCCTGGAGACGCCGCGTTCGCTGCTGGCCAACGCCACCGATGCCAAGGCCGCCGACCGCCGTGTCCATGACGACCGCAAGGCCGAGATCATCCACGCGATCTCCGATCCGGCCGAGCGGGACGCGGCGCTGACCGCGCTCGAGGACGCATGGCAGCTTGGCGAATCCGATCGCAAGCAGCGCTACATGACACGGGCGCTGGCCGCCGCCGCCGAGGCGCTCGACGCGGTCGGCCTGCCGGCCATCATCCGCCCGTCCTTTACTCTCGGCGGAACCGGCGGCGGCATCGCCTACAACCGCTCGGAATTCTTCGAGATCGTCGAGGGCGGGCTCGACGCCTCGCCGACCACCGAGGTGCTGGTCGAGGAGAGCGTGCTCGGCTGGAAAGAGTACGAGATGGAGGTGGTTCGCGACAAGGCGGACAACTGCATCATCATCTGTTCGATCGAGAACATCGACCCGATGGGCGTCCATACCGGGGATTCGATCACCGTCGCGCCGGCGCTGACGCTGACCGACAAGGAATACCAGATCATGCGCAACGCCTCGATCGCGGTGTTGCGCGAGATCGGGGTCGAGACCGGCGGCTCGAACGTGCAGTTCGCGGTGAACCCGGAGGACGGCCGCCTGGTCGTCATCGAGATGAACCCGCGCGTCTCCCGCTCCTCGGCTCTGGCTTCCAAGGCGACCGGCTTTCCGATTGCGCGGGTCGCGGCGAAGCTCGCCGTCGGCTACACGCTCGACGAACTCGACAACGACATCACCGGCGGCGCGACGCCGGCCTCGTTCGAGCCCTCGATCGACTATGTCGTGACCAAGATCCCGCGTTTCGCCTTCGAGAAATTCCCCGGCGCCGAACCGTATCTGACCACGGCGATGAAGTCGGTCGGCGAGGTCATGGCGATCGGCCGGACCTTCGAGGAATCGCTGCAGAAGGCGCTGAGAGGCTTGGAGACCGGGCTTGACGGGCTCGACGAGATCGAGATCCCGGGGATCGGCGAAGGCGACGACAAGAACGCGATCCGCGCCGCTCTCGGCACGCCGACGCCCGACCGCCTGCTGATGGTCGCCCAGGCGCTGCGCATGGGAACCACCCCGGAACAGGTTCACCAATCCTGCAAGATCGACCCGTGGTTCATCGCCCGCATCAAGGCGATCATCGACCTCGAGGCGCGGGTTCGCGAGCACGGCCTGCCCAAGGACCCGGACAATCTGCGCTTTTTGAAGTCGGTCGGCTTTTCCGATGCCCGGCTGGCGAAGCTCGTCGGTCAGGATGAGGCGGATGTTGCCGCCTTGCGGGACCGGCTCGATATTCATCCGGTCTACAAGCGGATCGACACCTGCGCCGCCGAATTCGCCTCCCCCACGCCCTACATGTACTCGACCTATGAGCGGCCCTTCGCCGGCGCGCCGCGGTCCGAGGCCGAGGTCAGCGACGCGAAGAAGGTGGTCATCCTTGGCGGCGGCCCGAACCGGATCGGCCAGGGCATCGAGTTCGATTACTGCTGCTGCCACGCCGCCTTCGCCCTCAAGGACGCGGGCTTCGAGGCGATCATGATCAACTGCAATCCCGAAACCGTCTCGACCGACTACGACACCTCGGACCGGCTGTATTTCGAGCCGCTGACGGCCGAGGACGTGCTGGAGATCCTGAAGGTCGAACAAGCCCGGGGAACGTTGCACGGGGTCATCGTGCAGTTCGGCGGCCAGACGCCGCTGAAGCTCGCCGACGCCCTCGAAAAGGCCGGCATTCCGATCCTAGGCACCTCGCCGGATGCGATCGACCTCGCCGAGGATCGCGACCGCTTTCAAAAGCTGCTCACCGATCTCGATCTGCGTCAGCCCCGCAACGGCATTGCCCGCTCGGTCGAGGAGGCGCGCAAGATCGTCGCAGAAATCGGCTATCCGGTGGTCATCCGGCCGTCCTACGTGCTCGGCGGCCGGGCGATGGAGATCGTCCGCAACGAGCCGCAGTTCGAGCGCTACATCACCCATGCCGTGGTCGTCTCGGGCAAATCGCCGGTGCTGATCGACTCCTATCTCAAGGACGCGATCGAGGTGGATGTCGATTGCCTGTCGGACGGCACATCCACCTATGTCGCCGGGATCATGGAGCATATCGAGGAAGCCGGCATCCATTCCGGCGACTCGGCCTGTTCGCTGCCGGTCCGCTCGCTGTCGACGGCGATTACCGACGAATTGGCCCGCCAGACCCGCGACATGGCGCTGGCGCTCAAGGTCGGCGGCCTGATGAACGTCCAGTTCGCGATCAAGGGCGACGACATCTATGTCCTGGAGGTCAATCCCCGCGCCTCGCGTACCGTGCCCTTCGTCGCCAAGACCATCGGCTCGCCGATCGCCAAGGTGGCGGCGCGGATCATGGCCGGCGAAACCCTCGATACGGCCTTCGCGGCCTATGGTGGCGCACCCGACCCGCGCGGACTGAAGCACATCGCGGTCAAGGAGGCGGTGTTCCCGTTCGCCCGCTTCCCCGGCGTCGACACGCTGCTCGGCCCGGAGATGCGCTCCACCGGCGAGGTCATGGGTCTCGATTACGACTTCGCCGTCGCCTTCGCAAAGTCGCAGCTCGGCGCCGGCGTCGACTTGCCGCGCGACGGTACGGTGTTCATCTCGGTTCGTGACGGGGACAAGCAGCGGGCCCTCGCGCCCGTCCGCCGGCTCTACGACCTCGGCTTCAAAGTGATCGCGACGGGCGGCACCCAGCGCTTCCTCATCGATAACGGGATCGCCGCCGAGAAGATCAACAAGGTCCTGGAGGGTCGCCCGCATATCGAGGACGCGATTCGCAACCGTCAGGTGCAGCTCGTCCTCAACACCACGGAGGGCGCCAAGGCGCTGTCCGATTCGCGCTCGCTGCGCCGCGCGGCCTTGATCCACAAAGTGCCGTACTACACGACCTTGGCGGGGATGAGTGCCGCCGCCGAAGCGATCGCCGCACTCCGGACCGGCAATCTTGAAGTTCGGCCGTTGCAATCGTACTTTACGGCTGCCTGACTAAAACGCGCCCTTCGGACAGGGCACCAGGCACTGTCGCAGTCCGGATTGTCTCGCTGGTTCCGAACGGTCGCTGCCGTTCGGGGCCGGTTTATTATTGTGCTCCGGCGTCGGGCCTCGGCCTGCCGGCAACCAACGAAAAGACGATGTCGCGGCACGCCCGCGCATGGGAAAGGTGGAGGCCATGGAAAAGGTCCCGATGACGACCCACGGGTTTGATGCGCTACGGGAGGAGCTTCGCCGTCGCCAACAGGAAGAGCGGCCACGGATCATCCAGGCGATCTCCGAGGCGCGCGCACACGGGGACCTGTCGGAAAACGCCGAGTACCATGCCGCCAAGGAGTCCCAGAGCCTCAACGAGGGGCGCATCTTCGAGTTGGAGGACCTGACCGCCCGCGCCGAGGTCATCGACGTCAAGAAGCTGTCCGGCGACAAGGTGAAGTTCGGCGCGACGGTCAAGCTCGTCGACGAGGATACCGAGGCGGAGAAGGTCTATCAGATCGTCGGCGACCAGGAAGCCGACGTGAAGATGGGACGCATCTCGATCTCCTCGCCGATCGCCCGCGCCTTGATCGGCAAGGGCGAGGGCGACACCGTCGAGGTCGCGGCGCCGGGCGGCGCAAGATCCTACGAGATCCTTCAGGTCAGCTGGGCGTAGGCGCAAAGGACCTTCGAGACGGCACACCCTGTCCCCAGGTAAGAGGGATGGGGCGTGTACAAGCGCATGGGCGAGGTTGCGGTATGGAAACGCTCCCCTGCCCTTCGCCGTCGCCTGAGCTGGCCGCAAGGGTCAAACGCGCCGTGACGGAGTCGCCCAGATGAACGTTCGAGATATCGCGGTCATCGCGCCGAACTTCAAACGCCGGCTGTCCGGCGTGACCTCGACGATCGTCCAGCTCGTCCCCCTCCAGGCACGCTCGATCGGAATCGCGGCGCTCGGAGCGGGTTTGCCGGACCATCTGCCGAAGCTGCGTCTTCGCGATATTCCCGGCCTCTGGTCGCCTCCAATAGGCCGGCCGTTCCGCATCTGGCATGCCCGGCGCAACGTGGAGATGCTGGCCGGCATCGTGCTGCGCGACATCCTGCGGATGCCGCTGCGGCTCGTCTTCACCTCCGCCGCGCAACGCCACCACACCGGCTGGACGCGCGGGCTCATCCGGCGCATGGACGCGGTGATCGCGACGAGCGGCAGGAGCGCCGGCTACCTCACGGTCCCGGCCGAGATCGTCCTGCACGGCATCGATCTTGACCGCTTTCATCCGGCGCCGTCGCGCGAGACGCAGAAGGCCGCGCTCGGTCTCGCCGGACGGCAACTGATCGGTTGCTCCGGACGCATCCGCCACCAGAAGGGCACCGACCTCTTCATCGACGCGATGATCGCCCTCTTGCCACGCCATCCCGAATGGACAGCCATCGTCACCGGCCGCGCCACGGCAGAGCACGCAGGGTTCGACGCCGATCTGCGGCGCCGTGTCGAGGCCGCCGGGCTAAATGAACGCATCCGCTTCCTCGGCGAGGTCGAGGACGTGACGACGTGGTTCCGGGCCTTCGATCTTTACGTCGCGCCCCCGCGCAACGAGGGCTTCGGCCTGACCCCGCTGGAGGCGATGGCTTCCGGCGCCGCGGTCGTCGCCAGCGACGCTGGCGCGTTCCAGGACATGATCATCGAGGGCGAGACCGGACGCATCGTTCCGGTCGGCGATGTCGCGGCTCTCACGGCGGCGGTCGAGGCGTATCTATCCGACCCCGAGGCTTTGGCGCGCGCCGGCGCTTCGGCGCTCGCCCATGTCAGGGCGAAATTTCCCCTGGCGCGCGAGGCCGCGGAAATCCAGCGTGTTTATGAACGGCTCTGGTCCGCCGCGGACCGTGGCTGAAAATCGCCATCGTCGACCCGCGTTCGCCGGTACCGCCGGCCGAACAGGCGCATGACATGGTCTCCCGCCAGCTTCACCTGCGTCGTCAGGCGCCGGAGGTGGAAGGGCAAATTTTCGGGTGTGACCGCAAGCCGTTGCCGGGAGGCCTGAATGGTCGAACCGATGGGGATCGGCGGTTCGATGCCCCTCGCCTTCAGGATGTGCAGCTGCATCGCGAGCGCCGGCTCCACCTGATAGGACACGAGGCGTTTCAGCGAATGGATGAAGGCATCCACCGGCGCGGCCCCGAGCCGGGCGCGCGCCAGCAGCTTCTGCGCGCCGCTCGGCCACAGCAGATAGGCGGCCGATCCTGACTTGTCGCGATGAACCCGGACGATGGAGATTGCGCCGAGGACACGCCCGTTGCGCGCAACGAACCGCTTGCGGTCGAAGCTCTCCAGATTGACCAGATCGACATCGGTCAATCCGGCCAATCGCGGCAACGCCGCGGCAAGTCGGCCGGAGAGCACCACGTCGTCCTCCAGGACCAGCATGGGCTCCTTGCCGCGAGCCAGTTCGGACCACAGCGTCTGGTGGGACAGGAAGCAGGCCAGCTCCGGCTTGGTCAGCGGCCGCTCCCAGCCTTTCCCGAGGGTGCGCGCGGTCTCGTCCGAGATATCGTCCGCACGGACAGCTGGAAAACGCTCGAAGCGCAGCCCGAGCGCGGCGCTCTGTTCTTCCATGAAGGCGCGCCGTTCGATGGCCCTATCGAGATTGATATAGACGATGCGCATGCGGGCTCGCGGTCAGCTCCGATCGAGGGACGGCCCGGCGACCGGGACGGCGCACACCACCATCAATCCAGCCAGACCGACGGAAACAGCAGGATGAGAACGGTTACCAGTTCCAGCCGGCCGAGCAGCATGCCGATCGACAGGATCCACAAGACTGGATCCGGGAGCGAGCCGAAATTGCCCGCCGGGCCGATGATCTGTCCGAAGGCGGGACCGACATTGGCCAGCGCCGTCAACGATCCGGTAAAGGCGGTGACGATGTCGAGGCCGAACATCGTCAGCAACACCGTGCCCATCAACAGCGCGCCGAAAAACAGGAAGAAGAAGATCGTGACCGTCTGGATGGTCTGCGGCGAGATGTCGTCATTGCCGTATTTCAAGCGAATGATCGCATGCGGCCGGACCAGCCGGCGAAAGCTCGAGCGGACCAGCAGATAAAGGATGACCAGCCGGTTGGCCTTGATGCCGCCGGTCGTCGACCCGGCGCAGCCGCCGAGGAAGGTGGCCAGAAAGAACAAGCCGATCGCAGCATTCGACCACAGCGTATAGTCCTCGGACGCATACCCCGTGGTGGTGATGATCGAGACCAGATTGAATGCCGAGGACAGCAGCGCCTCGCCGAAGGGCGTATCGTTCACGACCCGGCGCGTCACCGCCATGGCCAGACTGAGCACCAGGCAGATCATCAGGAAGACGGCGATCTGGGGGTCGCGCCATAGCTGGAAGCGTCTCGGCAGGAACGCCCTGATGTAGATCACGAAGGGCAATGCCCCGAGGATCATGAACACCATGGCGGCGAGCAGGATGCGCTTGTCTTCGAAATACCCGATCGAACCATCATGCGTCGAAAAGCCGGCGGTCGCCACGGTCGTCATGGCGTGATTGACTGCGTCGAAGAAGCTCATCCCGAGAGCGGTGTAGGTTATCGCGCAAAGGGTAGTCAGGACGACATAGGCCGTGACCAGTCCGCCGACCAGCTGGTTGATCCGGGGCAGGACCTTGTCCGACTTGTCCGAACTTTCCATGTGGAACAACGCCAGTCCACCGGCCTGCAGCGAGGGCAGGATCAAGAGCACCATGCCGACGATGCCGATGCCGCCGAGCCATTGCAGCAGCGACCGCCACATCAAGATGCCCGGCGACAGCGCGTCGAGGCCGGAGATCACCGTCGAACCGGTCGTCGTCAGCCCCGACATGGACTCGAAGAAGGCACCGGCGAAGGTGACATTGACCTCCGAGAAATAGATCGGCAGCGAGCCGACGAGAACCGCCACCAGCCAGACGGTCGTGACAAGCAAGAAGCCGAGTCGTTGAGTGAATTTGGGGCGTTCGCCGCGCGTCGCCACGGCGACGAGCACGCTGACCATGCCGACCAGCAGGCTGGAGCCGATGAAAACCCGCCATTCCTCGTTCTCGTCGGCAAGGTCCACCAGTGCCGGAATGATCATCGCCGCCGCCAGTGCGAGCCCGAAAATCGAGGTGACGTGGGCGATGGTCCTGAAAATGGAACGGCTCCGGGAAAATACAGGCCAGCGCTAAAGGGCCATGAAACAGCGGGCTTTCATATCCTCTCGCCCCCGGATCGGCAATCGGTGCAACGCTCCATGCCGCCGTCAACCGCTCTCGGACGCCTTGTGTTGCAGCACCGCACCCCCTCGTCTATTGAACGGGCCGACTTGCGATGCCATCTGCCAGACGCCAATCGAGCGAGGCCGTCATGACCGAACGCCATGTGGACATTCTGATCGTCGGATCTGGTCCTGCAGGATACACCGCCGCGATCTACGCGGCACGCGCCATGATGAAGCCGCTGCTCGTCGCCGGCCTTCAGGAGGGCGGCCAGCTGACCATCACGACCGATGTAGAGAACTATCCGGGCTATGCCGAACCCGTCCAGGGTCCGTGGATGATGGAGCAGATGAAGAGCCAGGCGCTCAATGTCGGAGCGGAGATCGCCAGCGACGTCATTGTCGAGGCCGATCTCGACCGGCGGCCGTTTCGACTAACCGGCGATTCGGGCGCGGTCTACACCTGCGACGCGCTGATCATCGCCACCGGCGCCCAGGCCAAATGGCTCGGCCTGGAAAGCGAGACGACCTTTCAGGGATTCGGCGTCTCGGCCTGCGCCACCTGCGACGGGTTCTTCTACCGCGGCAAGGACGTCGTCGTTGTCGGCGGCGGCAACACGGCCGTCGAGGAAGCGCTCTATCTGTCGCATATCGCGAAGTCGGTTACGCTGGTGCATCGCCGGAACGAATTGCGCTCCGAGCGCATTCTGCAGAACCGCCTCTTTGCCGCCGACAATGTCGAAATCGTCTGGGACACCGAGGTCGAGGAGATTTTGGGGGTCGTCAAGCCGCTGAAATCGGTCAATGGCGTTCGCCTGAAAAACCGCGTGAGCGGCGAGGTCAGCGAACGGGCGACCGACGGCGTGTTTGTCGCCATCGGCCACGCGCCGGCGGTCGAATTGTTCGTCGGAAAATTGAAACAGAAGCCGTCCGGCTATCTCTGGGTGGAACCCGGCACGACGCAGACCTCGATGCCGGGCATCTATGCGGCGGGCGACGTCGCCGACGACGTCTATCGCCAAGCAGTGACCGCGGCCGGCCTCGGTTGCATGGCAGCACTGGAAGCCGAGAAATGGCTCGCCGCCCAGGTGCTCGACAACCAACGCCAAGCGGCGGAATAGCGGCAGCGGGCGGGCGTCTAGGAACGCCCCGCTCCAAAGCCGTCTGGAGATGACACCCCATGGCGCTCGACTGGGACAAACTGCGGATTTTTCACGCAGCCGCCGAAGCCGGCTCGTTTACCCACGCTGCCGACGCTCTCAACCTCAGCCAGTCGGCGATCAGCCGGCAGGTCGCCGCCCTGGAGCAGGAGATCGGCGCGCCGCTGTTTCATCGGCACGCTCGCGGCCTGGTGCTGTCCGAACAGGGCGAACTGCTGTTCCAGACCGCCAATGAGGTTCTCAAGCGGCTGGAACAGGTCCGCATGCAGCTCACCGAAACCCGCGAGAAGCCAACCGGCAAGCTGCGCGTGACCACCACGGTCGGCCTCGGCTCCGGCTGGCTGACGGAGCGCTCGAAGGAATTTCTCGAGCTTTACCCCGAACTCGAGCTGCAGCTGGTCTTCGATAACGAGGAGATCGACCTGACGATGCGCAAGGCGGACGCGGCGATCCGCCTCAGACAGCCACAGCAGCCGGACCTGATCCAGCGCCGCCTGTTCACCGTGCATCTTCACGTCTATGCGGCGCCGTCCTATCTGGCGCGCTTCGGTCCGCTGGAAACGATCGAGGATCTCGACAAGCACCGGATCATCACCTTCGGCGAGCCGGCTCCGAACTATCTGCGCAATCTGAACACGCTCGAAACGGTCGGCCTTCCCGAGGGCAAAATGCGCCACCCGATCCTGCAAATCAACAATCTGATCGCCATCCGCTCGGCCATCGAGAGCGGCATCGGCGTGGCGCTGCTGCCGGACTACATGATCGACAAGCGCGCCAAGCTGGTGCAGGTGCTGCCGGAGATGGAGATGCCGACCTTCGACACCTATCTTTGCTACCCCGAGCAGATGCGCAACGCGGCGAAGCTCAAGGTCTTCCGCGATTTCCTGATCTCGAAGGCGCGCACCTGGGCCTTTTGAGGCCGCGGTTCCGATACGCCGGCTGACAGTTCAGGCGGCGCTTCCGCCGGCCACTCGTGCTCCCTCAGCGCGTTCGGCCAGGAAGTGGTGGACAGCGTCGCCGTTCATCGGCTTCGCATAGAAGAATCCCTGCACTTCATCGAGTCCCTCGAGCTTGGCGAAGACCTCCTGGCGCTCGTTCTCGACCCCTTCGAGCACCGTCTCCATGCGCAGCGTTGCCGCCATGCGGACGATGGTGCGCACGATCTCGGCCGTTTCTTCGCCCGATGCCAGTTCCTGGGTGAAGGAGCGATCGATCTTGAGGCGGTCGAAGCGGAACTGCCTGAGATTTCCGAGGCTGGAAAATCCCGTTCCAAAATCGTCCATGGTGATCTTGACGCCGACTTCGCGGAGTTCGGCGATCATGCGAATGACGGTCGGGGTCGGATCAAGCAGGAGTGATTCCGTCACTTCGAGATCCAGGCGGCCTGGCGCAAGGCCGCTCTCTTCCAACACCTCCCGCACCCGAGATGCCAATTGCCCATCCTGAAATTGGATCGGCGACAGATTCACCGCGACGCCGATCGGCGTCGCCCAGCTGGCCGCCGCCGTGCACGCGTCGACGAGCACGCGGTTGCCCAAGTGGAAGATCAGCCCGGAACTCTCCGCCGCCGGGATGAATTCGGCGGGCGCCAACTGACCCCGGCGCGGATGGTTCCAGCGGACAAGCGCCTCGAAACTGCGAATGGCGCCGTCGCGCGCCGCGATGATCGGCTGAAATTGCAGCACGAATTCATTCCGGTCGAGGCCACGCTTCATCTCGCCGACCAGTTCGGCCTCCGCGTCCTTGGCCTGACGCATCTCGGGCCGGTAGATCTCGAACGCGTTGGCATATTTCGACTTGGCCCGGTAGAGCGCGATATCAGCCGAGCGCATGACGTCGGACCAGGTCCGGCCATCGTCGCCGACACGCGCGATGCCGATGCTGAGTCCGGGCGTCAGCGGCACATTCTCGAAGTCGATGGTCTGCCCGACGCACGCGATGAGGGTTTTTGCAAAGTCCTCGGCGTCCTCGCCAGGTTGGGGAAAGTGTACGACGAGGAATTCGTCGCCGCCGAGACGCACCGGAATATCGTCATCAAGACAGAGCTCGCGCAGTCGTCGGCCGACTTCGATCAGGACCACGTCGCCGGCGCGATGACCGAAGGTGTCGTTGATCTTTTTGAACTTGTCGAGGTCGAGCATGTAGACGAGCGCGCCGCGCTTTTGCCACAGCCGGCTCGCTATTCCCTCCTCCAGCCGGCTGGTGAGATACGAGCGATTGAACAGGCCCGTCACGGAGTCGCAATGGGCCTGCTCGCGCATCAACGCCTCGGTCTGATGCATTTGCCACAGGCGATCCTCCAGCTTGCTCTGGTGGCGGCCAATTCCCAGAAAGACCCGCCCGATCACCAGCGGCGACGACAGCGCCAAGACGTGCATCGCCGTCGCCGTAAAGGTTGCACCAAAGCTGGGGGCGAGCCCCTGCCAGCGACGCACCTGCATATCGATCAAAAGTCCGGTGACGGCGAACAGGGTGCCCAGCCCGAGTCCGCAAAGAGTATAGGTCCGCTCCAACGGATTCAGGCGGAAATTGTTCAGCGGTTTGAAAAAGAACACGTCCGCGATCCAGTGTCTCGAAGAGTTGACAGAGTCTTATCCGCAATCCGGGGTGGAGTGATACCAATTTAGGTTGTTCTGCTTTCGAGCGAATTAACGCCTCAGGAAAAACATAGCTCTCCAGGCAAACGGAGTTTCCGCCATGTCGCCACATCCATCCCTGATCGCGGCCATCGGCGACGTACATGGCGCGGCCGGGCTGCTTTCGACGCTTCTTCAGGGGCTCGACACGGTCGCGGAGAGCCGGAAGACACCCATGGAGATCATCTTCCTCGGCGATATCGTCGACAGGGGACCCGACAGTCGCGGCGCCCTCGATCTCGTCGTCGAAGCGATCGCCACCCATCCGAATTCCCGACTGCTCATCGGCAATCACGACTGGTGGTTGCTGCAATTTCTTAAAGGTGAACTCGATATCGACGCGATCGACAATTGGCTGGACCAAGGCGGCGCCGCCACCCTCGCCTCCTATGGCGCCGCCCCGGCCCCAGACCTCGAGGCCAGCCGGCGCCGCATCCTGCGGGACCGGCCGGAGCATTTGGAACTCCTGTCCGACGCCGCGACGATCGCGGTCGACGGCAGCTTCGCCTTCGTCCATGCCGGAATCGATCCGCGTCGACCGATCGACCGGCAGGATGCGCACGACTGCCTATGGATCCGCGCGCCCTTCCTCGACCATATCGGACGGCTCAGCCACGTCGTCGTGCATGGCCATCAGCCCCAAAAGGGTGGCCGTCCGGTGGTTACGGAAAACCGCATCTCGATGGACACCGGCGCCGTCTTCACCGGCCGGCTCTCGGCCGTCGTCATCGAACGGGACAGCGACCAACTGGAGTTTTTCGCTGCCACCGCAGCGGGTGGCTTCGCGGCCGTCGAGCCGGTCCGACTGGATCGGGGGCTCGGTACGGTCCTGGATGCTTCAGCACGTACGGCCGATCGCGTCTGATGTCGCCGCACCGGCGTCGTCCCGCCGATATCTCCGGCGGCCGACGCCCAACCGCCGTGGATATCCGCAGGCAAAAAAATGGGCGGCACGAGGCCGCCCGAATTATGGCTGGAGTATCAGGTCATGAAAAACCCGATGTCCTGCTAATGCGTCAGCTCCGGTTTGGTTGCGCCCTTGCCAAAAATAAATGATCCAGCCCGACGTGTTCTCGCCGGCAATTCGGCCGGAAACCGCGCCCAGGCGCGGCAAAGTCGTTAGCAGACGCAACCAACCACGCATGGTGGCGTTATCGCAGCGAATACTCTTGCGCCACCGCCCGATCGGCATGACCTAAGTGCCCGGAGCCAGTGTCGGCGCAGACCAACAGACGACCGCAGGAGTCCCAGCCCATGTTCCGCGACAAGCCCACCGCCTATGATCGCATTGCCGATGCCCTCAGCGATATCGGCGAGCGCATTGAAGAGCTCGAGGGACGGGTCGTCGACCGTTTCGATCCCCGGCCGTCGCGGGCCGAGCGGATGCGCCGATCGATTTCCCGGCACTTGCCCTTCCACGCCGAGCCGACGGGCCTGTCGCGCTACATGCCGGACTTTCTGACCGGCCTGTCGATGCCGTCCGGCTCCGAGGCCCGCCGCCACGTCCGCTCGCTTCGCGACGACGCCGGCGAAGGAATCGACAACGCGCGCGGCTATCTGAGTGATTTTCGCCAGCATCTTCCCGACCTTCGCCTGGCCCGCCTTCCGGGCTTTCGCGGCGGAAACCAGCCCCAGCGCGGCATCGACTACCTGCGTGACCGGCCAGAACTGACCGCGCTTCTCGTGGTAGGTGGTGCCGTCGCGGTCGTCGGCACGGCGTATTTCGTCACCAAGAAGGTACAGGAGCATACCGAGGAACCGGACTACGACGTGGTCCGCGAGGACGGGGCGATCGAAATCCGCGATTACGACGCGATGATCGTCGCCGAGACCGTCAAGAGCGGCTATCACGAGAAAGCGCGCCGCATGGGCTTCCAGACGCTTGCCGATTACATCTTCGCCCGTAGCCGTCCCGGCAAGAAGATCAAGATGACGACCCCCGTGACCCAGCAGCTGGCCGAAGGCGACGGCCGGACCAAGGGCTGGGCCGTACGTTTCGTCATGCCGAAGAAATTCACCCTCGCCAGCCTCCCCGAGCCGGGCAATGGCGACGTGGCGATCAAGGAAGTTCAGGCGCGACGCATCGCGGCGATCCGCTTTTCCGGTAATTTCAATGCAACGCTCGCCAGCAAGCACCTGATGAGCCTCTACAATTATCTCGCGGACAACAATCAGAAGCAGAAGAGCGATCCCGAATACGCCTTCTATAATCCGCCCTGGACCCCTGGCTTCATGAAGCGCAACGAAATCCTGATCGAGATCGAACGCTGAGGCATGTATGGCCGGCATTTCTTGCCGGCTGCGGGACGGCGGAGGGCGTAAAATCGCGCTCCGGCTGCCGCAGGAAAAACAAAAGGGTCCGCGATACCAGCGGACCCTTCTTGATGTATCGAGTCCCGTACCGGTGCGATCTCAGACCTTGATGACGTAGTGCTTTTTGGTCGGCTCGACGACCTTCCACCGGCCCTTGAAGCCCGGGCGGATGACGAAGCTGTCGCCGGCGACGAGCTTGACCGGCTCGCAGCCCTCCTCGGTCAAGACCGAGACGCCTTCGAGAATGTGCAGGAACTCCCACTCGGTATAGTCGATCTCCCACTCGCCGGCGGTCGATTCCCAGATGCCGGCGTAAAGGCCGTTGCCATCGTCCTCGATGTTCCAGGTCTTGTTGGCAGGGCGGCCGCTCTTGATCTTTTCCTTGGCCGGCGCACCGCTCTCGACGGCAATGCCGTCCTTGTCGAATTTCAGGAAATGTTCGGCCATTTCGGATCTTTCAGCAGGAAGAAGAGATTATCGGACCGGCAGAAATGCGCGGCGGCGCCGCTCGTTCCGTCATTGGCGAGAAAGCCAAAACGGCCGCCTCATGGGCGACCGTTCTAGGTCTGAGTGTCGGTCCACAAAGAAGTTGAATGATATGAATCGTTTGTGATTCCATGCTGTTGATTTGATTCGACGAGGGCATGGAAGCGATGTGGACGAAAGCAAACCGCGGGA
>NZ_JAZHLK010000064.1:0-20325 GCF_036549515.1 Aurantimonas sp. E1-2-R+4
CCGGCCATCAGGCAAGCCATCCTCGATCTCTTCGCACGACCTCCGCCCCTGCGATGCCCTCATTGTGAAATGCTCATCGCAGAAACCGACAAACCAAAAGTGCCAAAGTAGTGTTAGGCAGCTCGCCAGACGGCACGGCATTAATCCAAAGACCGTCGCGAAGTGGAAGAAGCGAAGCACGACGGCCGATCAGCGCACTGGTCCTCGAGAGCCAAAATCAACCGTCCTATCGATGGAAGAGGAAGCCGTCATCGTCGCCTTCCGGCGCCACACGCTTTTGCCGCTCGACGACTGTCTCTACGCCCTGCAGCCGACAATTGCGTATCTGACGCGGTCGTCCTTGCACCGCTGCCTCCAGCGTCACGGCATCTCCCGTCTGCCCGAGATCGAAGGCGACAAGCCGGTCAGAAAGAAGTTCAAACGCTACCCGATCGGCTACTTCCATATCGACATCGCCGAGGTGCAGACTGCTGAAGGAAAGCTCTATCTCTTCGCGGCCATCGACCGAACAAGCAAATTCGCCTTCACCCAACTGGTCAAAAAGGCCGGGAAGAGGGAGGCAGGGACGTTTCTGCGAGATCTGATCGCGGCAGTTCCCTATCGACCCCATAGACGTCACGATGGTTGTCGATGAACGTCGTCATCGTCTGAACGGGCGGTCGAGCTCCGCCTGAGCAAAATACGCCGATGCCTTACGCAGGATCTCGTTGGCCTGCCGCAACTCGCGGTTCTCTCGTTCGAGAGCCTTGATCCGGCCGCGCTCATCGCTCGTCTGACCGGCGCGAACGCCCTGGTCGCGTTCGGCCCGGCGAACCCAGTTGCGCAGCGTCTCGCCGGCACAGCCGATCTTCGCCGCAATCGACGATATCGCCTCCCACTGCGAGGCGTGTTCGCCTTGANTCGAATGGCGGGAGGGCAGTTGGGCAAGTCTTCCCCGCGCCCGTGTCACGCTGGGGGAGAGCCTCCGCAGCCGTTCATCGCCCAGTATGCCGGCGGTTTGCACCCGTTCGTCGCGGCATTGGCGCGGGATGGCTGGAAAAGCTCCGAGGCGAGCCTGACCCAGCATGTCCTGTCGATGCTGTTGCCGTACGGGGTTTGGCGGAGGTCCCTCCGGCGACGCTCCTGCACGACGGCCGCCTGCCGGTCGCCATGCTGACAAAGCCGTCCACGACCGGCCGACGCCTGGTTCTGCGCATTTGGCCCACTGAAATGTTGCTGGATACCGGAGACGGACAAGCAGGCCGCATCCATCTTCTCGATCTCGGGGCCGAAATCTATAGACCTGTAATGTTCGGATTCGGCGATCTCGACGAAATTCCGGCCAGAGCCGTCGAGGTCGACGCCGTGCGCGGGAAACTGAGTAAGGCGTTCAAGGCGTTTCCGCCTCTCCAGGCCTCAGAGCGCAATGCCCCACTACTGTTACGTGGGCGGCGTGGATGACGGTTCCGGCGAGGCTCATAGCCCGGTCCCGTTCACGGCGGTGAGAAAGCAGGTCACGAAGCGGCGGCGATGTCGTGGGTCCCGCCGGAGTAAAACTTTGCCGGTGCCAGTGGTTAAGCCGTTTTTCTTCTTGGGGGGAGCGGGGCAGTGAACGTCCATCGCGGAAGTCGACGCAGCCAGTCGTGACCGTCTGCGTCGTCGTCAGCCGCACGAAAATCGCGCCGATGTCGACAATCCCCATTCCTGCCGATCGTGCGCGTCTGTGGAGATTCAGGAGCGAGCGACCCGCGAGCAGCCGGGACATGGCAGTCATGGCGCCTTTGTCCAGAACGACGTCTTGCGACCGTGCTCGGCTTTCAACCGGGCAACATAGGCCTCGTGAGGTTCGAGGTCGCCGAATGCCTCGATCCCCGCCGCAAGACCCGCGCATTCGGCCAGATGCCGCGCCGCATGCCGATACCGCTTCACCCTTACCCGTTCCAGAGCAAAGTTGATCATCGCGCGCAACAGCCTTGTTGCCGCCAGCGGATATTTTCCGGCCAGCGCATCCGCCGCCGGGGTCAGAAGCTCGTAATAATCCCCGTCCCACTCGCGCGCGGGCTGCAGCACCAGCGCCGCCGCCTTGTCGAGCGCCGGCCAATTGAGCAAGAACACCAGGGCTTCATGACCGTCGGGATGGGCGAGCGCATGCGCCAGAGCCCGGTCCTCGGCCTCGACGTCATCGAAGTCGGGCAGTTGCTTGAGATAGGCACGCAGATGCTGGACGCTAAGCCTTCGCTCGAAGCACGCCCATCGAAACGCCTGCGCCTCGTCGGCCCGACTAAGCGCCTCCATCACGGCAAGGCGAGTTTCTTCCCATTCATAGGAAATCCAGCTCAACCGGTCCGATCGCCGGTCGTCGACTCGGTTGATCGCCGCCCATGCTTCGTCCGCTCGCCCTGCCTTCAGAAGACGTTGCGAAATCTCGGTAGCGACTGCCGGGACAGTCCGCGCCGCCTCACTCTGCTGGGCGATAAACGCATCGACGTCGCCCTGCGCGTCCGCGATCGTTTCCAGGGCAAGGCGAACGGTGCTGTCATGCCGGCGCGCTTCGATCTCGTCGGCATAGACCGGGCCACCACTCCCCCATCCGATCACCTGCCGTTCCGCATCATTCCCCGGCCGATCGGGCGGCGTCTGGGAGAACGCAACGACGCGCGCCTTCAGATGATCGAGACCTGTCTGTCCAAGACTTGGCGCCAGCACCGCGATCAATTCGTCATATTGCCCGTAGCTATTTTCCAAGAGGGCCTCGAAAGCCTGGTCTGCCAACCGTGTGGGATCGGCGCCAGCGGCCTTGGCAAGTTCGCCGAGATCGTCGCAGGCTGTCTGGAATATCCCGATTACCGTCCCGCTGCTGTCGTCGCATCGACCGAATACCGGGTTCGCCAACGCCAGAAACCGCCACATCAGGTCCAGCGCTTCGGCTGGGTCGGACCTGCCGACCTCTTCGACGATGGCGCGTCGCTGTGTTTCCAAGTCGCCGACCAGGGTCTTTCGCTTTTGCCAATCCACGAAGGACCGCGAACGCGCGATCGTCGTCAGGCGCTTGCGCACCTGCCGTGCGACCTCGCCCGCTCCTTGCGCCCCGGCCAGTTCCAGACGAAGCCGCCGCTTGGCGCCCGCGCTGCCGGTGCTGATCTCGATCAACAGGCATGCAAGCCGCTCGGCACCGAGGGCTTCAAGGTTCTTTTCGTTCAGTGTGGTTTTCGATGCCATATCGATTTCTTCTTCGGATCGGCTTGCGGAATGGCGCAACCATGCTTCGATCGCAAGGCCGAATGCAGATCGCGCGCTGGTCGCCCGTCCAGCAACGCCTCTGCGACGCAATATCGACCGGGTTCGCCCGAGAAATTCGGCATGCCACGGACAATCGAAACAACGACGAGTTCGGATCAATCCGCCGGTCAGGCAGGTAGTGTCTCAGTGTAAAGTCTGAAACCGGAACGCCCCCTTATCGCGCCGGCCGCTGTCTCCGGGTCTCGGCTTCGGCGGTCCGACCCGCGTCGTCGGCGAATGGGCAACGCGACGGCGGCGATCCGGGAAGATGAAGGCCGCCCGGCTTCGCAAGGTGCCGTCGGCTCGATGATCGCTCGCATGATCATCCTGAAGCGTGATCATCTCACGAGGGCGGAAACACACTCGGCGGTCAGGACCCTTTTGGTTTCGGTTATTGGTCGTCATTTACTCTGCTTCGAAACGTCGCGCATCCTTCTCCTTGAGCGTCAATCCCAAGCCGGGCTCGCCATTTGTGGAGACACACCCGTCCACCGGCACTGGCGCTCCGTCGAAAAGCATTTCTTCAATGCTCACATGGTCGTGAAACCATTCCATATGGACCGCAGGAAGCGCACCCAGGCATACTGGACGTCGCGATCGAATGCCTCGAATGGGCGCGTTTCTGCCCGGCTGGTTTTGTCGAATCGGGCCGAGAGCGGACAGGCAGCTTCAGGCTGCGGATCCGCGAAGACCAGACGTTCGCTGGGCGCGAGAGTCGTCGTAGCCGGTCTGCTCGAAGAGGCTACTGCCCGAAGGCACCGACCCATCCATTTCTGGCACGTGGGTGGAAATGAAGTCCGAGCATCGCCACATCAACATGCAGCGCCGGCAGCCTAAGAGCACTATTGTCATTGAAAACAATCGTCGCGAGCGACGAAGCGTCTCGCGACTGCCGCTCATGTTGGAGGCGTGTGAATGACGGTACGCTTTGCATTCGACAACAGCTATGCTCGGCTGCCGAGCTCGTTTTATGCGCGGGTTCCCCCTACCCCTGTCTCCGCACCGCACCTCCTCAAGCTCAACCGGGACTTAGCCGTCCAGCTCGGGCTCAATCCGGACGAGCTCGCCACGCAGACGGGTGTTGAGATCCTTGCTGGCAAGCGGATTCCTGAGGGTGCCGAGCCGATCGCCACCGCCTATGCGGGGCACCAGTTTGGCCAGTTCGTGCCGCAGCTCGGCGACGGAAGGGCGATTCTGCTGGGCGAGATCGTCGATCAGGAGGGAGTGCGCCGGGATATCCAGCTAAAGGGCTCCGGCCGCACACCGTTTTCCCGCGGCGGCGACGGGCGGGCGGCGCTTGGACCGGTTCTGCGCGAGTACATCGTCAGCGAGGCCATGGCGGCTGTTGGCATTCCGACCACTCGGGCGCTCGCTGCGGTCATGACGGGCGATGAAGTGATACGCGAAACCTACTTGCCAGGTGCGGTGCTGACGCGGGTCGCGTCCAGTCACATCCGGATCGGAACCTTCCAGTTCTTCGCGGCGCGCGGCGACGTCGATGCCGTGAGGGCTCTCGCTGATCACGCGATCGCCCGGCACTACCCGAATGCCGCGGGCGCTATTCGTCCCTACCTGGCACTGCTGGAAAGTGTGATTGCGCGCCAAGCGTACCTCGTCGCGCAGTGGCTGGTCGTCGGCTTCATCCACGGCGTCATGAACACCGACAACATGTCCATCGCCGGCGAGACCATTGACTATGGCCCCTGCGCTTTTCTGGACATCTACAATCCCAACACCGTCTTCAGCTCGATCGACCAGTTGGGTCGCTACGCCTATGCCAATCAGCCTGCGATCGCGCAGTGGGACCTGACGCGGCTGGCGGAGTGTCTGCTGCCCCTCCTGGCTGAGGATCAGGACAAAGCCGTGGAGCAGGCCCAGGAGGCGCTTTCGGCCTTCACAGCACAGTTTAGCGACGAGTATAATGGTGGCTTGCGTCGCAAATTGGGACTTTTGTCGGAGCGGGAGGGCGACCTTGCGCTAACGCAGGAACTTCTCGAACGGATGGCCACTGGCAAGGCGGACTTCACCCTGACCTTCCGCCGCCTGAGCGAGGCCGCCATTGGGCCTGAAGGCGACGTCGCGGTGCGCAGCCTCTTCGAAGACCCTGCCACATATGACGAATGGGCCGGACGCTGGCGCCATCGGCTCGGCCAGGAGCCGCAAGAGGGTTCAGCGCGCCGGGCTTCCATGCAGCGAGTCAATCCGGCCTTCATCCCGCGCAACCACCGCGTTGAGGCGGTCATCGAGGCCGCCGTGGAGAAGCAGGAGTTCGGGCCGTTCGATGAGCTTCTGACCGTTCTCTCCAGGCCGTACGAAGACCAACCAGCATTCGCAAGCTATGCCGAGCCACCGTCGCCCGATGGGCGCATCTATAAGACCTTTTGCGGGACCTGAAGCTGAGGGTTCGTTGCGAAGAGGCGCGTTGGATGACGAAAATGGATGAAGAAGAGGAGATCCTGATGGCGAAATACTCGAAGGGCGATCATTTCAGCTGGAATTCCGAAGCTGGTCGGGTTCGCGGTACAATCATCGGGATCCATCACGAGGATTTCGACTACAAAGGTCACCGCCGCCACGCCTCGAAAGACGAACCGCAATACGAAATCAAGAGCGACAAGACCGATCACATCGCCGCTCACAAGGAAGACGCGCTGACAAAGATCGACTGACGATGGCGCGGTTCACCACGATCGGTCACTCCAATCGTAGCCTTGACGAATTCCTCGAAATGCTGCGCGAGGCACGTGTCGATCTGCTGGTCGACATCAGGTCCTTTCCACGATCACGAAGCAACCCCGTTTTCAATATCGATCGGCTACCGACGGACCTTGCACTACGACAGATCCGATACAGGCACTTTCCCGCGCTGGGCGGTCGACGATCGAAGCAATCAGGTGTCGAGGAAACGCTCAATGCAATGTGGCGCGTGCGAAGTTTCCACAATTACGCCGACTACGCCCTGGGTGAAGGATTTGCCGCTGCCCTAGACGAGCTTGTCGGCCTCGGCCACGGGCAACGCGTGGCGTTGATGTGCGCGGAAGCGGTCTGGTGGCGATGCCACCGGCGTATCATCGTCGATTATCTTCTCCTCAACGGCAGCGATGTCGACCACCTGATGGCACCGGGAAAGATCGACAGTGCCAAGCCCACTATCGGTGCGCAACGAACCGAGCAAGGCAAGGTCGTCTATCCCGCGCACAGCTGCGAGGGGTGACGGCACTCGCAGGCTGCAATCGATGGCAGGAGGTCGACCGACACGCATTGTCGCCGAAGCTGTTGACCTTGAGCGCGCAGGCAAGGCGCACCATGTGGCCGCTGGTCGTCCGTGCATTGCTTCGTACATCAACACCCAGCTTGCCCTTCGCCGTGGGCTTGCGTCATTTACCGGCTCGAGTTCTGCCTCGACGCGCGCCAGGATTTTTCCGACCAGCACGGTGAAGGAACCACGCCGAATCAATTGTGTGGGGGCCCTCCGGGCGAGGTTCTACCTTGCCCCACTCTCTGACCGTGGCTGCGGTCCTTTTGGCCCTCCTCGAGCTTCACGAGGATCTCGTCGCGCTCTTACGGCGTGCGCGGCAACATCTCGACGAACTGGGCGCTGCTTATCGACACGGAGAGGCAGCCGCGGCGGACCGGTGCCAGTTCGGTCGAGATGCGCAAGAAGATGTACTTGGCAGCCGACCTAGAAGTGGCGGACTCAATCCGTTGATTTTCATAACTTCGAAATATCAGGCAATACGCACTGAACGTGCCTCAAGTCCTTTGGCACCTTCTGCGTATTGGACCCAAACAACTTGTCCTTCTTCCAGGATGGCAATGCCAGATCGACCAAGCGTCGAGACATGTACGAAGATGTCCTTGCCCCCATCCATCTGGCCGATGAAGCCAAAGCCTTTGTCGGGATGGTAGAACTTGACGACCCCCTTCACCTCACCGACTACAGGTCGGTCGCTGGAAGAGCTCTCCGGCTGGCTATGTGGTGCCCGCCTGCTCGCGGATGCCGGAGCAACATCCAGAACCTCCGCAACATGGGGGCCCTTGTCGCCCGGCTGGATGACCACCTTTATGGCCGTGCCATCCGCAACGGTCTTGTAGCCCGCAGCCTCCAACTGCCGGATGTGGAGAAAAGCCTTGCCGCCATCGGGAGTCTGGACAAACCCAAATCCCTTGTCGGAATTGAACCACAGCACCTCCGCATCCACTCCGTTGGAGAGGCTCCTCGATGGCTGTTTCTGAAAGAAGCTGGGTTCCTGAAAGTTGTGGTCGCCCTCGTCGCTCCATTCGGAACGATGTGATCCACGGCGGTCTCGGTTCTTGGCCATTTGCAGTCTCTTGTTGCTCTGACTGAAGCATATTGAAGACATCGTGCACTGGCCAAGGGGTCAACGCGTTCAATACCAGGCACGCCATTGCCCTGGACGAACGATCGGCAGCATCGCTAGCTGCGCGGCGGAGGTGCGCACCGAGCGATTGAAGCTCGGCAGCCTTCTTCCGTCCGACCTTGGCGCCCGCTTTTGGACCGAGACCAATCCGATTTGCAAGTTCCGAACGCTTCTGGGCGTAATTCAACGTGACAATACCACTGGCCGGGTTTTAAACCGGCGCGGCCGGCCAAAACGGCGCCGCTTCGTGGCCTCACCGCCCTACACACCACGAATTGTCCGGCGGGCAGGCACGACGGCGTCGCCCGCGCCCTCGCTCTCAACCCCAAGCTGAACATCGCGGATGAACCCACCGCTGGTCTCGATATGTCAGTCCAGGGCGAAATCCTCAACCTGATGGCCGATCTTCAGGCCGAGCACGGGCTCGGCTACCTGATCATCACCCATAACCTTCCGGTGGTGCGCCATATCAGCGACCGTCTGGCCATCATGGATCTGGGCCGCATCGTCGAGGAAGGCCCCGCCGACGATATTTTCAACGCGCCAATGCACCCTTATTCCGAAACGCTCGTGAATGGCATACCGCAGCCGGATCCCGACGAGCGACGCACGCATGTGTCGATCTCGGGCGAGGTTCCGAGCCTGCTGAACCGCCCGAAGGGCTGCGATTTCGTAGGTCGCTGTCCCTATGCGAAGGATCTCTGCCGGGCCGTGAGACCACCGCATCTTTGTGAGAACAACGGGCGGATCCATGCCTGCCATTTTCCGCTGAACCAGCCAGCGGAACGCCTGCGAAAGGGAAAATGAATTGAGTTACGGCATCTATATCGGTCGGTCGCATACGGCGACCGGCATCCCCTATCTCGCGGGCTACGGGGACGAGCCGTCCAGCCATTGGCTCGACATCTACCCGCGGCAGGACCACACAGAGGGTGCGACAATCACGGTCGGAGTGACGCCGCAGGCGGACATGCCGGGCCATCTGTCGGGAATTCCCCAGGCGCCCCGGACCTTTCGCAACATGCGCGTCAACTACAGCCACTATCTCGG
Source organism: Aurantimonas sp. E1-2-R+4 (assembly GCF_036549515.1). Lineage (NCBI taxonomy): Bacteria > Pseudomonadati > Pseudomonadota > Alphaproteobacteria > Hyphomicrobiales > Aurantimonadaceae > Aurantimonas > Aurantimonas sp. E1-2-R+4. Next base: position 8,691 of record NZ_JAZHLK010000064.1, read on the forward strand.
CGTTCCGGCGCCGCTGACCAACGGGGGGCTGAACGAGCATGGGGTCGCGGTGCGTGATATCTGGTCGAACTCCAGCAAGGCGCTCGTCGAGATCACGCCTAAGGATCAGACCGGGCCGAACTACTCCGATCTCGCGCGCATCGTGGTGGAGCGCGCGCGCTCGGCGCGGGAGGGAGTCGCTCTGATCGGATCGCTGATCGCCAGTCATGGCTACTCTACCTACGGGGGCAATTCACACATCATCGCCGACCCCGATGAGGCATGGGTGGTGATCGAGTTTGCCGGCGGACTGGGCCTCTGGGTCGCGGAACGCCTGGGCGACGACAGCATCCGAGCGTCCCGGCCGGGATACATCGGTGTCATTCCCGAGGCGCCCGACGCGGACTTTCTGTTTCCGCCGCATTTCATCAGCACCGCGCGTCAGCGGGGCTGGTACGATCCGTCCGAGGGTCCGTTTGACGTCAACCGCATCTACGGAGATGGGAAAGGCCCCTGGGTGGGTGCCGTATGGATCGAGGAAGAAATGCACAGCCGTGCGTCGCGCCGCGAAAAGATCGGGCTCGCCGACGTGTTCTGGTCGATTTCGACCGAACGCCTGACCGGCGACACAGCGGGCTACGGACAGGTCGTGCCTCTGGAACATCCCGCCCATCCCGAACTGAGGATGATGTGGCATGCCCCGGTCGGCCCGGTTACTGCCCCACTGATGCCTGTCTGGCTCTGTCAGACCTCGGTGCCGCCAGCCTATCGTCAGCACCGCTATCTGACCTCGGGCGAGAGCGCGCGGTTCCTTGATCGCCGGAAAGAGACCCAGAACCCGGAAGTCGTATCGCGCGTCCCTCAAGGGATCGAGACCGCCGACTCTGCGGCCTACGAATTCAAGCGGCTGATGCACCTGGCCTTTCAGGAACAGGAAAAGCTGCTCGGCGACGTGGGCAGCCACTGGCGCAATATCGAGGCGCTGATCTGCGAGGAGCTCGCCGCCGTTCAGGAGAGCGCTGCGATCCTTTGCGATGCTGGCAAGAGCACGCTGGCGTCACACCTGCTGACAGAGTTCAGCGAAAGATGGTTCGATCGCGCCCTTGCCGACTGCAAGGCGCTCAGCGCAGCAGCCTACGTGACCTTGCGGGCTTCTGACAATCTGAACCTGACCGACGTTCCCCTCGCTCCGCCTCAGGTGTGGTGACGCGGTTCACGGGCGGGGACGAGGTCTTTGGGTCAGCGGGTCAGCGGGTCCACGCGGAGTATTTCAAGATTTCCGAGGACGGCATGGTTGATATCAAGGTATCAGTACTGGACTATGCTCAGGCACCCGCCGTGGCGAGATCGTACTGGACGGATTTGGCGGCTCCGGCACCACTCTGATCGCGGCCGAGCGCACCGGCCGCGTGGTGCGGCTTGTGGAAACGCCGGGCGAGGTGAAGGGGATGGTTGAAGCTGGTCGAGGCGGTACCGATCAGCGTCAGCCGATCGGTCGCTCCGGCCAGCGCCGCCAGTACCATGAGCGGATCGAGCGTCTCGGACGGATGATGCTCTGGACGGTCCTGCAGGCAGAGGATGTCACCCAGAAAGAGGCCGTCGAACCCGGCGGCCTCTGCCTTCCGCGCGCAACTCAGCCAATGCGACAGTTCGAGCGGTGCGGTGGCGCGCATGCCGGGGCTGCGCCAGGCCGCCTCGTGGCTGCCATGCCCAAACAGGACCGCATTCAGGATCACTCGTCCATCCAGCTCTGGTCGAACCAGTCCGCGACATCTCCCGGCCACTCCAGCGGTGCGCCGCTCGGGTCCTTGAGAACGCCGCTGTCGAAGAGGAATTGCGCCATCTCGGCGAAACGATCGGCGTCGATCTTGCCCACGGGGACGTTGCTGTCCCGCATGTAGCCGCCCGCGACGATCTTCTCCATCGAGCCTCGCACCAGCTCCGGGTTCGGGAAGTCGCCGGCGGCGATCAGCAGCTCCGCCGCTTCCTCGGGATGATCGACCGCCCATTCGTATCCGGCCTGCGTCGCTTTCATGAAGACCGTCACCGTCTCCGGATCGTCCTGCAGGATCTCGGCACGGGTGCCGATGTAGCCATTCTGCTGATCGGGGACGCCGTAGTCGGCGTAGATGAAGGAAGACTGCTCGCGCCCCAGAAGCTCGCTGTTCACGCCTTCCCAGGTCGCGACCTCGAGCGTGAAGTCGACGCGCCCCGTCGCCAGCGCCTCGTATGCGCCGGTGCCCAGCGTCACCGTGTCATAGACCGGCTCGCCTCCGTCGTTGCGGATCATCGTCCCGATCAGCGCGTCCTCCCAGGCGCTGCCGAAGCCGGCATAGGTCTTGCCCGAGAGATCCGCCGGGCGGGTGATCGCTTCGTTGGCGCTGTTGTAGACCAGCCGCCCGGCCTCGTGCTGCATCGTGGCCCAGAGGGCGATGATGTCGGCTCCGGCGGGGCGCGCGCTCATGAAACCGAGCGAGGTCATATAGGCGAAATCCGCGACATCGGCGGCCAGCAGCGCGGTCGAGCTGGTGTCCGAATAGGGCAGGATCTCCACCTCCAGCCCGGCCTCGTCGTAAAACCCGCGGTCGCGTGCGACGATCAGGCCGACGTGGTTGGTGTTCAGCGTCCAGTCGAGGGCGATGGTCACCTTTTCCCGGGCCTCGGCGGCGATTGGCAGGGTCAGGCAGGCTGCGAGCAGCAGATTGCGGATCATCGTATCACTCCTTGAGTAGCAGGGTTCTGAGGGTCGTGCGGATTTCGGCCAACGCCACTTCGCTCCGCCTCTCGCGGGGGGTGGTGATGGGGATGTCGGCGACAAGGGGGCCCGGCCGCGCCGACATGACGAGGATGTGGTCGGCCATCTGTGTAGCCTCGTGTAGATCGTGGGTAACCATCAGGACACCGCGCAATGTCTCGGCCAGACGAGCGCAAAGCCAGTCCTGCATCCTGAGCCGCGTCACGGCGTCCAGAGCCGAGAACGGCTCGTCCAGAAGGACGAAACGGCTGTCCTGCACGATCGTGCGCAGGAACGCCGCGCGCTGGCGCATGCCGCCCGAGACCTGGTCGGGATAGAGATCTTCGCATCCCGACAGCCCGAACGGGACGAACAGGTCCGCGACCTTCTCGCGCGCGGCCCTGCGCGGCAGTCCCGCCATCTCGAGCCCGAGCGCCGCGTTGTCGGTGACGGTCAGCCAAGGAAACAGAGCGTCGCTCTGCGGCTGATAGCTGATGCTCGGATGCGGGCGCAGGATCGGTGCGCCGTCGAGCGTGACCCTGCCCTTTGCCTCGATGCCGGGCGGCAGGATGCCGGCGAGCCATTTGAGCACGGATGTCTTGCCGCAGCCCGAGGGCCCAATCAGGCAGGTAATCCGCCCCTCCCGAAGCTCGCACGAAAAATTCGTGACCAGCGTCCGCGCCTCCACCCGGACCGTCAGCCCCTCAACCCGCAGCATCGCGCCCTCGTCGGTGGCCGTGTGCGGTGAGTCGTTCGATCAGGCGCAGCGCACCCAGGAGCAGCAGGGTCAGGCCGGCCGAGACGACGACGGCGGCAAGCACGAGATCGGCGCGGAAACTGTTCTTGGCGGTGAGGATGTAGATCCCGAGCCCTTGCCGCGCGCCGGCATACTCGGCGAAGATCGTCGCGACAATGGCATAGGTGGCCGAAATCCTCAGCCCCGCGAAGAACGACGCCCGCGCCACCGGCAGCGTCGCACGCCGAAAGATGCGGAGTTTGCCGGCCCGCATCGAGGTCAGGAGATCCAGATAGGCCTGCGGCACCTGGCCGTAGCCCGACAGCAGGCTCACGAGGATCGGGAAGAAGGTGACCAGGATGACCAGAAGCACCTTGGGCAACAGCCCGAAGCCGAACCACAGGATCATCAGCGGCGCCAGTGCGACGAGCGGAATGGTCTGGCTGGCGACGAGCAGCGGCATCAGGCCGCGCTGGAGCCAAGGGCTGAAATGCAGGGCGACAGAGGCGGCAAAGGCGAAAAGGACCGAAGTGGAGAAGCCCAGCGTGGCGACCCAGATCGTGCTGAGCGCATGGGGCCCGATCCGCGCGCGCTCGACGATGAGGGATCGCAGCACGTCCGTCGGCGCGGGCAGCACCAGCGGTGAGACCCCGGCAAGCGCGCAATAGACCTGCCAGGCCAGTAGAAGCGCCGAAGCGATCAGCACTGTCGGCAGGATGTGTCGCAGGGATTGCATGACGTCTCCGGACGCGAACCGGCTGTGCGACGGGCGGGGTCAGGCGAAGCTGGGGCTGTTGACGGAGGCTGTCAGGTCGATCGTGACATGTCCCTCGGCAGGACCGAAGCGCAGGAACGCCTGCCGCACCGTCTCGAACACCGCGCCTGCATCGCCGCGCAGCCGCGTGCAGAAGTTCTTGGACTTCAGGAAAGTGCCCGAGCCTTTCAGAAACTCGATGCAACCGTAGATCTCGTCCATGTGGCGGTCCTGGCCCAGCACGTAGAGCGAGAACTGGACGTCGATCCCGACGCCGAGATCCGGCGCGCCGGCGACCGCGTCCCGCGCCAGAGCCTTTCGCTCCTCGAAGGTTTCATCCTGTGCGCGCGCCAGCGTCTCGCAGCGGCAACTGGGATCGTCGGGTTCACCGTAACATCCCCGCGACAGGGTGACATGCATCGTGACATGATCGGGCTGCCGCGCGGCGGCAGCAAACAGATCCCGGATCGCGTCGATCAGCGGATCGGGCGCGCCGACCATCAGGGTCGACATGTCGTCCGTCTCGATCCGCAACTCACTGTAGTAGGGGGTTAGAGCGGCGAGCCCCGATGTGATTACGTCCACGAACTCCGACGTCATCGGATAGAGCGACACCTGCGCGCCTATGAACATGTTTCCTCGCTCCGCCGGCATTACCCGGATCAGCTGTGAAGGGTTCGCGCGGTCTCGCGCATCTCAGCCCCGAACGGAGCACCCCTGGCCATGTCGGCAGATATGTGGCCAGTCGCAGCAGAATGTCAATTCGAGACGAGGCGGATCGTTCTGGCCTCGAATAACTGCGCCCGCCGCACTGCGACCGAATGTGTGCGATGCAGCATCAGTCATAGTGGGCTCCGAGCGGTCATCGCTATAGCGGTGTTTCTTGTACGTCGGCGCGGTCCTGCTCATGCCCCCCCCAACTACACAAAGATCCTTGCCAAGGAAACAACGTGACATCGCCCAAAGTAGTGTTAGAGTCGGTCCGGAAAGTTATTCATTTCAAACAGAGCCTTCGCATCATGAAGCGGATAGACGCCAGTTTGAGGAAGGCGAGCGCGCTGCGCGACAGGTTCTCGAAGTCTTTGGACAGCCTGCGGCATTGAACCGCCCCGGGTTTCCCGGAGACCGTTTGGTTTGAGTTCTACGCGGCGATCGGCATGGCCTCAAGCTGGGCGTAGTATGCGGCTTCCGCCTCGGCGGGAGGAATATTTCCGATCGGCTCGAGCAGGCGGCGATTGTTGAACCAGTCGACCCATTCGAGGGTGGCGAACTCGACCGCTTCGAAGCTTCGCCACGGGCCGCGTCGATGGATTACTTCGGCCTTGAACAGGCCGTTGATCGTTTCGGCCAGGGCGTTGTCATATGAATCTCCGACGCTTCCGACAGAAGGTTCGATGCCGGCCTCGGCCAGACGCTCGGTGTAGCGAATACTGACATATTGGGATCCGCGGTCGGAATGGCACACGAGGCCACCGCCGGCGAAGGGCCGCCGGTCATGGAGCGCCTGCTCCAGGGCGTCGAGGACGAAGTCGGCGTGGGCCGTTCGTGAGACGCGCCAGCCGACAATCCGGCGGGCGAAGGTGTCGATAACAAAGGCCACGTAAACGAAGCCACGCCAGGTGGCGACGTAGGTAAAATCGCTGACCCACAGGGCATTCGGCGACGCAGCCTGAAACTGCCGGTTCACCAGGTCCAGCGGACAGGGCGTAGCCTTGTCGCTGATCGTCGTCTTCACCGGCTTGCCGCGAACGACGCCCTTCAGGCCAAGGCTTCGCATCAGTCGGGCAACGGTGCGGCGGGCGACATCAATGCCTTCACGCTTCATCTGGCGCCAAACCTTGCGAACGCCGTAGACGCCGAAGTTCGCTTCGAAGACACGGCGAATATCCTGGCAGAGTTCGTCGTCGCGACGTTCGCGGGCCGGGCGACGATCAGGATCGCGGTTGCGAGCCGCGTGCTCGTGATACGTCGATGGGGCGATCGGCAGAGTGAGCCATGTCGCGCCATTGGTCCGAGCGACAATGGCGAACGGCAGATCGGCTCGACCCCATAGACGTCACGATGGTTGTCGATGAACGTCGTCATCGTCTGAACGGGCGGTCGAGCTCCGCCTGAGCAAAATACGCCGATGCCTTACGCAGGATCTCGTTGGCCTGCCGCAACTCGCGGTTCTCTCGTTCGAGAGCCTTGATCCGGCCGCGCTCATCGCTCGTCTGACCGGCGCGAACGCCCTGGTCGCGTTCGGCCCGGCGAACCCAGTTGCGCAGCGTCTCGCCGGCACAGCCGATCTTCGCCGCAATCGACGATATCGCCTCCCACTGCGAGGCGTGTTCGCCTTGATGCTCCAAAACCATTCGGACTGCCCGCTCGCGGACCTCCGGCGAATATCTCTTCGATGTCTGTTTCGTCATCATGACCCCATTCTCTCAGGAAATGAGGTCTCCGGGAAACCCGGGGCGGTTCAGTGCTGTCGGCCGCCCGGCGATTGGCGCGCAGGTCGAAAGGTTCGCCCGCGTTGGTCGAACCGCTCATCACGTCCTGCCCATGCTCCAGACGTACGGGCATCGACTCGCCGGTCAGCGCCGACTGGTCGACCATCGCGCGGCTGTTTTCGACTGTGCCGTCGACGGGCGCCACGTCCCCCTGCCGGATCAGCAGAAGATCGCCAGGCTCGACGTCATCCAAGGGCACGTCGTCGAGCGCGCCGTTGCGGTGGCGCGTCGCGGTGCGAGGCACACGAGAGAGAAGATCGCTCATCTCTCGTCGGGCGCGACCCTCGGCGAAGCTTTCAAGGAAGGTTCCCCCCGAATACATCAGCGCCACGACCGCCGCCGCGAGCGTTTCGCCAAACAGCAGTGCCGCCGACATCGACAGTGCGGCGACGATGTCCAGCCCGACCTCGCCTTGCCGCAGACTCCGGACGATCTCCACGACCAAGGCGGCGAGGACCGGCAGGACACCCGCCGCCCAGATCGTATCCGCCAGTTGCGACAGATCGGCAAATGTCAGGCCGAGCCCCCCGACAAGGCCAAGGAATGCAACGGTCAGCAGGGCGGTGTTCAGACGATCGTGGAGGATTGAGTTCAACGGATACCCTGTCCTGGATTCAGCTGCGCGGCTCGGCCATCGGGGTTGGCAGACTCATCCTGCAACGCCCTTGCCACCGCGAAACCATCCCCTGCACTGCGGTGCCCCCCCGGATTGGCCGAGGCATTCCTGTGTCGGGCGCCCGACCCGGGGTTGGTCGCCGCGACCTTCGGTTCGTCGACGGCCACGATGTCGATATCGGGCTCGACACCTCTGTTCCGGAACAGTTTGAGGGTCGCGCAGTCGGCGACCGCGACGAGTTTACCATTCGGCGGGATCATTGGGTTGTGACTCCGAGTTGGGGCCGAGCGCCATGGCCGACGACCAGACCACAGCGAACTCCGCCGCGACTTGCGCAAGGTCAAACAATCGATCGAGACAATGTGCATCATGACGAGAGGTACAGGCCGCCCGGAGTCACTACGGCGGTGTCGGCCGCTTCGGATCTGGACGCGAGGCAGCCGGCCGTCGCACCCAACCGGGCGGAAGGAGAACGGAATGACCGAGACACGTGTGGTCTGCAGCAAGTGCGGCGGCGTCAACCGCTTGCCGCCGTCGCGATCGGCCAGCGGCGCCAAATGCGGGAAATGCGGGGCGAAGCTGTTCGCCGGCCATCCCGAGGATGTCGGCGCGGAGAATTTCGACCGCCAGATCGCGCGCGGTACGGTTCCGGTTCTCGTCGATGTCTGGGCCCCCTGGTGCGGACCATGTCTGGCGATGGCGCCCGCTTATGAGGCCGCGGCGCGCGATCTGGAGCCGCGGGTCCGCATGATCAAGCTCAATTCGGAAGCCGAACAGGGAGCCGCCTCTCGCCTCGGCGTTCGCGGTATTCCGACGATGATCCTGTTCCTCGATGGGCGGGAGGCGGCCCGAACCTCGGGCGCGATGTCGGCCAGTCAGATCGTGCAATGGGTGCGTGACAAGTTGCCGATTGCGGCGGCTTGAGCCTGCCATCCATCGGCGCCGCAACAGAGGCGTCGGAGCGTTGCGCAGTACCGATAAAAAACACGGGCATTCGAGGCATGGTTGGCATGGAATCAGTTGCATGAAGGACCCTTACGAGACCCTCGGCGTCGACCGCTCCGCGACCAGCAAGGAGATCAAGGCCGCATTCAAGAAACTGGCGCGCAAGCACCATCCGGATCTGCATCCGGGCGACAAGGAGGCTGAGAGCAAGTTCAAGGACCTGTCGGCGGCGAACGACCTGCTCAAGGACCCGGAAAAACGCCGGCGCTTCGATGCGGGCGAAATCGACGCCAGCGGAACCGAGCGCCCGCATGAGCGGTTCTATCGCGACTTCGCAGACGGCCCCGCCTACGCTTCGCACGCCGCACAGGACGGATTTGCGAGCAATGAAGATTTGGAGGAGTTTCTGTCCCGCGCGTTTTCGGGTGGAGGACGACGAGCCCAGGGCACGTTCAGGGCGCGCGGACAGGATGTGAGTTACGCGCTCCCGGTGGCTTTTCTGGATGCGGCCAATGGCGCGACGCGGACGATCACATTACCCGAAGGCAAGACCTTGCAGGTCAAGATCCCCGAAGGTGCAGCCGACCGGCAGATGCTGCGGCTGAAAGGGCAAGGGATGCCCGGATTCGGCGGTGGAGCCCCGGGCGACGCCTATGTCGAACTGCATGTCCAGCCGCATTCGTTCTTTCGCTCCAAGGACGGTAACATTCACGTCGACGTGCCGGTCTCCTTGACGGAGGCGGCCCTGGGCGCCCGGATCGAGGTGCCGACCATCACCGGCCCAGTCAAGGTGACCGTTCCGAGGTGGTCCAATACCGGCACAACGTTGCGGTGGACTCGCCTCGATAAAGTGGAGAGCTCTTCTGAAGGAAAGAGGAGCATTTCATGGGCAAGTCACTCGCCGGTTCGGGAAGGAATTCGAGGTGGAGGCTGTGCGTCTGGTCGAGACGAGCGGGCGTACGCAGCGCGAGATCACCGAGGATCTCTGCGTCGGGCTGTCGACGCAGCGCCGCTGGCTGGGCGAACGGCCGGGAGCGTGATCTGGAAGCACCGCCTCCCGAGCGGCAGGAGAGGACCTGGCGGCCGAGCTGAAGCGGCTGCGGCGCGAGAACGGGGTCCTTCGCCAGGAACGCGAAATTCTGAAGAGGGCCGCGACTTTTTTCGCCAAGGAGGGAAGTCGATGATGTTCCATCTCATCGATGAGGCGAAGAAGGAGTTCCTCGTCCAGCGTCTTTGCAAGGTCCTCAGCGTCAACCCGAGCGGCTACTTTGCCTGGAAGGCGCGCCCAGCCTGTCGGCGACAGCGCGCTCACGAAACATCGAGGCTGTACACGTCGCCACTCCCTGCATCGCGATAAAAGTCCACGCGATTGCCGTCCCAGTGGTAGTCGAGATGACGGCCCTGATGAGCGCTTGCTGCTGCGTTAGGCCGGAACAAACCCACGCATTTTCCGCCGTCGCACCGTACGCTTGGATAGACGATACCATTCGAGCGGGCCTGACGTAGCCTGCCTGCGATCCGCTGGCTTTGACTATAGTCATCTGGGTCGAGGGCGACATGATATGTCGGTTCGCCTGATCGAAAATCATGGAGATCCGCCGTCACGGCCAACAAAATTTCCCGGAACTGCGACGTCCAACCAGCAGCTTCACGAGTTCGGGCCATGAAGCGCGCATGGTGATGGATGGTCTCAAACAATGCGACCTCGAACCGGTCGCCAGCGTAAAGCACGCCAAACGTACCGTCAGAAAAGCGGCTGGGCCTATCAGTCGTTACGTGCGTAAACGGCGCCATCAGATAGCTGGCGCCGGGGCCGCTGACGCGGTGCTCGGGCGCGACGAGATCGAGATTGCCGATCGTTTCCATCAGGCGTGGATTGGTCTTTTGTTCGGCCGAGATCAAAAGCGGCCAATCGGCGGGATCTGCGATATCCTCAAACAGGTCGATCGGTGGATAGAGGCTGCGGATGATCCGCCGCGCGTCGGGCCAGTCTATATGGGAGACTGGAATGTCAGAAGGATCCATCACCAGCCGCCGCGCTCGGCGTCCAGATATCGCCGCACGCGCATCAGATCGGTCAGATCGCCGCCGAGCATGACGTCGAGCGCGGACGCGTCGTTGAATCGGTCGGTGGGCGCCTTGATCCAGGCATAGCCGCGCTGCGGTTCTAAGAAGATGATGCGAAGCGCCTTATGGATACCGATGATGTTCGAAAGGCGTGTCTTGGTGTCACGGTCGAGGCGACCTGGCCCGTCGGCCTTCCACCGACGATAGGTGCGCACCGGCAGATCGAGCAAGGTCGCGGCGTTTTCATCGGTGATTTCCCAAAGGCGGAAAAGATTGATCGCCGCACGAAACAGCGCCCCGCCTTCCTCGTCGGTCAATGGCGAGGGGACAAAGTCCCTTGCCCGCGTCTCAATCAGATTTGCCGTCGACATTATTATCTCCTGCCAATCTGCTCAACATAAGATTGTTAATGCCATTTGGCAATACGCGTCACTCGGTGGATCGATGATCGGGCGGGGCTTGGCCTCGGCGGGCGCGTTGACGCGGCGGAGTCGCCCGGCCTTCCAGCAAATCGTCGATTTCATCGGCCACGCGGTCGGCAGTCATTCGAAGCGCCTCGTCGATATGAACGTAGCGCTGTGTAACGCCGCGCGCGGAGTGCCCGAGCAGCGCCGCGATCGTCAGTTCAGAAAAGCCAAGCTCACCGGCAAGGCTCGCAAAGGTATGGCGCAACGTGTGAGGCGTGACGTCCTCAAGCCCAGCTTGTTGGCAAACGCGATCGAGAACGCGCACAACACCGATGAAATGCCCGTCACCCCAATCGGCTGGAAAGAAGAATTTTGAATTTGTTGCGGGTTGATCGAGCAAGACATCGATCGCCGCCTCACCAATCACGCGGATCTGAGCGCCGCTCTTGGTGTCGAGAAAACGGACCGCGCCGTTTTCCTCGTCGAGCCAATCCCGCTCGAGGCCAAGCCCTTCCATGCGCCGAAATCCCGTCAAAATTAGGAAGCGGATGGCAGCGAGCCCGGTCGGATGCTCGCCTTTGTCGGCGGCAACGCTCAGCGTCTCGCCCAACCGCCCGATTTCGCTTCGGCTGAGATGCCTCTGGCGCGGTGTGCTGGCAAGCCGGCGCACGCCGCGAGCCGGATTTGTTTCGATTTCACCGAGCCGGGCGGCATGTTCAAAGATGCTATGCAGCGTCTACACGGTCCGCGACGCGACGCCGGCGCCGCCGGTCGTGGCACCACCTTTGCCGCCTAGAGCGTCAGGCGATTAATCTGCAACATAGCCAGCGGCCTTGAGGTAGTTCCAACATTCTTCGGGCTCGAACAGGTCGCAGATGTTGCCGACTGCACGCCAGAGATCGTCG
>NZ_JAZHLK010000065.1:0-19660 GCF_036549515.1 Aurantimonas sp. E1-2-R+4
GGATTTCGAGAACCTGTCGCGCAACGCGCTCGCATTCCTCAAACTGGCGTCTATCCGCCTAATGCTGCGAAGGCTTTGTTCAAATTGAACAACTTTCCGGACCGACTCTCAGGGGTTGAAATGCAAGTTGTTATCGGAGTTCTAATAAGCTTCGCCGCTGCTCTGGTGTTTTTTGTCGTGGAGCCGATGCTCTTAGGGATCGATGAAGCTTGGAGAATAACTGCGACGGCTTTGGTATTCGTGATTGTTATTTGCATAACCTTTGTTTTGAACTGGTTACAATCTGACTCTCCGAAAAAGCCGCGCTCCATCGGCGTAGGAAATAAATCTAAGAAAGACCTTTATATTGAAATTGATAAATTGAAAGCGAAGGGTGGGTCAGGAAATATTGCTTCCCAGAACGAATCTGGCGGCAATACCAAGATCAAAATCTCTGATAGCGACCTTTGACAGAATGACGCACGCGCATTTTCGTTTGGACTGGCTGCGAGAAGCCAATAAGCTCAATCCCTATTTCGACGGGCAGCCGGGCGTCGTTCGGATCGACTTTGAGTCGGAAGATGCGGCTGTGGACAAGTTCAATCATTTCATCAAGGAACAGTTTCAACGTGGGAATGCCAACTGCCACTGGCTTTCTCTGCGACTTGATGATGAGTGGAGCACGACCTTTACCGTCGATGACCAGATTTTTGCAGTCGCACGGAAACTCGAAGAGTCCGGTGTCCAAGTCGACTGGAAACAGGCACAAAGTTCCGTCGGTGATGTCGCATCAGGAAATCACGCCGGTGGCGACATAGACATCAATATTTCTGACTCCGTGATCGTGAATGGAATGGATGCATCGCCGAAGGGGGTTGAATATCGTCTCGGGCTCGTATGCGACGCAATGAAGAAGTTCGTCGAGAACGGCGGCCACTTCATGCTGATTATCAATGATATGAAACGCCACGATCAAGGCAGAATCTGGAAGACAATTTGGAACGCAGGTCTTCGGGATGCCGGAGGAGACAACCTTTCGCTGATCTACTATGTTGGGCGTCAGTGCGGGCAAGTACCGCACGATGACGCGCCTGCACCGAATGTGGCGTTCAGGCTTCCCCATGACATCGAGACCGATGAAGCCAGACAGGATGAGGTATACAATGATATTATCGAGATTTTGACGACCCGTGAGGGGTACAATGCTGATGAAGCGTCCAAGGCCGCAGGCTCTATTGTCGGCAGCAACTCGTATTCTGTAAGAAGGCTGCATATGAGCCTTTCCAGCACGATCATGTTCAACGCTGCCAAGAAAGGCTGTGTTTGACCGTGAGCGTGCTTGAAGAATTCCTTCAAGGTGCACCGGACGGCGTTGCAGAAACGCTCGCGGCCCTGGCTTGTGCGGAAAGCCTGACAGATGAGGTTGCGCGGGCCATTTACGACAAGGTGCCTGTTCCGGGATTGAGCGCAGAGCGGTTCCTGTCCGCGTTCAAATACTCCGGCTTGACGGAGCCAAGAAACAGTGAATGGAACCTCAATCACGAACTGCGGGATGAACTCGTTCGCTCGGATTTGCTGCCCTCGGATGCAAAGCATTCGGTGCATCGCTATCTGGCGGAGCTGGGAGGGAAAACTGATCTCCGCGATGAGGCGGGCAGAACAGTCCCGACTTATCTGTTCTCGGAGGCTGGGCTCGCCTATCACCTGGCCGGGTCCGGCGATACTGATGCGGCTTTGGAGCATTACAGCCGCGCGTCGCGGGGTTCATTCAATGGCGCGCAATGGCTCGGCGCGAAACTGGTTGAGGAGCAGGAACAGACGGGCGTCATACCAGAAGGGCAGATCGAGACGACCTTTTTGCGTGCTTGGGTAATGCTTCGGCAAGGTCGCAAAAAAGAGGCGATGCCGCTTTTCGAGAAAATCGCCGAAACGGATTTGGAAAAGCGTGAAGTTGAAATTTCACTGCACCTTGTTGCAAACAGTCTTCCTCCGAGGCGCTCTGATGATGCAGAAAGAAAACTGCATCGGGCCATCGAGATCGGAGAAGTGCTCGGCAACCGTTTCGGCGTCGCCCAGACCCTTCATAGCCTCGCCAATCTCCTGAGCAGGCAGGCTGGGCGCTGGGACGAGGCGGAGAAGGCCTATCGTGAGAGCATCGAAATTGGCGAAAGCCTCGACAACCGTTTCCATGTCGCCCAGACCCTTCATAGCCTCGCCAATCTCCTGAGCAGGCAGGCTGGGCGCTGGGACGAGGCGGAGAAGGCCTATCGTGAGAGCATCGAAATNCCTCGCCAATCTCCTGAGCAGGCAGGCTGGGCGCTGGGACGAGGCGGAGAAGGCCTATCGTGAGAGCATCGAAATGCTCCAAAGCCTTGGAGACCGTTTCGGCGTCGCCCAGACCCTTCATAGCCTCACCAATCTCCTGAGCAGGCAGGCTGGGCGCTGGGAAGACGCGGAGAAGGCCTATCGTGAGAGCATCGAAATTGGCGAAAGCCTCGACAACCGTTTCCATGTCGCCCAGACCCTTCATAGCCTCGCCAATCTCCTGAGCAGGCAGGCTGGGCGCTGGGACGAGGCGGAGAAGGCCTATCGTGAGAGCATCGAAATTGGCGAAAGCCTCGACAACCGTTTCCATGTCGCCCAGACCCTTCATAGCCTCGCCAATCTCCTGAGCAGGCAGGATGGGCGGTTGGAGGAAGCGGAGCGCATTTTCGAGGAAAGCCTCGAACTTGGAGAAAAGCTCGACAGAGACAATCATGTCGCCCAGGTGCTCCGCAGCTATGCGTTGGCCATTGAGCGGCGCGACGCGCAGAAGGCACTGGACTTGTTGAACCGTTCTCTCGACATCAACGAGCGACGCGGCAACCGCAGGTTTAGCAACCTTGTCAGGCAAACAATCCAGCAAGTCCGCAAGCGGACCGGGCGTTAACGCCCCCCCCATTTCCGGTTTGTTGCCCTTTGATCGACGCTGAACATGCAAAGGCGGGTAGAGGCTACCACTCATCGTTCGCTCCACATCTGCTATCTTGCGACTCGGGAGGGCGTGGCGGCGACCACCAAGAGTCGCAAGCCGCGCCCGGAGGGTGTCGCACAAGAAGATCAGTTCCAGAAAAACACGCTGACAGGACTACGCCGACAACGAGACCGCATGCGGCGCCCCACGAACGGCGGATTGTTCGTTGTTGTGTCGAACACCCACATTTTCCGCTGCGCGGACCTCGGAAGCTACCGCAGCCAAGGTCCGCTCTCCGCGCTCCGTTGACCTTAACACACTTCGCAACGAACGACCGCTTTCGGGAAGGCCTTGAGAAGCAGCGAAGGTCCGACATTGGGCGCGAAGCGGACGAGTCCCTTGCTCTGCGGCCTCCTCACCCCCGCGTCCGTCATGGGTCGCACGGGCCGCAGTCGCCCGGCCATGCTTCGCCAGCGCCCACGAGCCGAGCGCATCGCGTGCCACCAGCAATTCCTCTCCGATATCCGTGCGCTCGTATTCCCCCTTCGGCGGGATCGTGGGATAGGCCGTGAGGCTGCCGAGCCCTTTACTCACGAACGCGATGGAGCGTACGACGCCATCGATCGGGTCAAGGCCATCGCGCGCTTCACGCGGTCATCGCGCCGCAGTAAAAGGCCGACATGGACTACGATGCGATCATCCTCGGCGCGGGCGGCGCGGGTCTCCTGGCCGCGGCGACCGCGGGCAAGGCCGGCGCGCGGATTTGCGTCATCGATCATGCCGACAAGCCGGGCAAGAAGATCCTGATCTCGGGCGGCGGGCGGTGCAATTTCACCAACCGGGAGACCGAGCCCGCGTGCTTCCTGTCCGAGAACCCGCATTTCGCCAAATCCGCGCTCAGCCGCTACACCCAGTGGGATTTCCTCGCGCTGGTCGAGCAGCACGGCATCGCCTGGCACGAAAAGACCCTCGGACAGCTGTTCTGCGACGGGTCCGCGCGGCAGATCGTTGAGATGCTCGTGGGCGAATGCCAACGCGGCGGCGTCGAGATCCGGCTGTCCACGGATATCGGCGAGATCAGCCACGCCGACGGGCGCTTCCGGGTCGCCAATGCGACGGCGCCGCAACTGGTCATCGCGACGGGCGGCCCCTCGATCCCGAAAATGGGCGCGACGGGCAAGGCCTATGAGATCGCCCGGCGCTTCGGCCTCAATGTCGTCACGCCACGTCCGGCGCTCGTGCCGTTGACCCTCGGTCCGGACGAGAGGCTGTTCCGGGAGATTTCAGGAGTGTCCTGCCCGGCCGTGGCGCGCGTCGGCGACACGGCCTTCGAGGAGGCCGCGCTGTTCACGCACAAAGGGCTTTCGGGGCCGGCCATCCTGCAGATCTCGTCCTACTGGAAACCCGGCGAGACCATCGCGCTCACCCTGGTCGCGGCATCCGCCGAGATGCTGCGCGGCGCCAAACGGCGGATGCCGCGCGCGCATATGAAAGCGGCTCTGGCCGAGCGCCTTCCGAACCGGCTGGCCGAGGCCCTCGCCGCCCGCATCGACATCGCCAGGGAGCTCGGCAATATCGCGGATGCCGAGCTCGATCACGCGGCCGAAACCCTGACGCGGCTGACCTTCCGCCCGACGGGAACCGAAGGCTTTGCCAAGGCCGAAGTGACGGCGGGCGGGATCGACACGGCGGAACTCTCCTCCAAGACCATGGAGGCGCGCCGTGTTCCGGGCCTCTACGCCATCGGCGAAGCCGTCGACGTGACCGGCTGGCTCGGCGGCTACAATTTCCAGTGGGCCTGGTCATCGGGCGTCGCCGCCGGCCGGGCGATCGCCGCGCGCATGGGGTGATGGCGATCGCCGCTTTCCGCCGCCCCTTTCCCCACACCCTTTCCCCGCACCCTCGATCTGCCCTAAGAACCCTGTCGGCACCGGCATTTGGGGGAGCGGCAGACATGACGGCACAGCGGATCGACGGCAAGGCGCGCGCGGCGCGGATCATCGAGGAGGTGAAGCGCGCGGCCGACGCGCTCACCACCGAGACCGGCATGGAGCCGGGGCTGGCCGTCGTCATCGTCGGCGAGGACCCGGCCAGCCAGGTCTATGTCGGCTCCAAGGCGCGGACCGCCAAGGACTGCGGCTTCAAATCAGTCAAGCATGTGCTGGGCGCCGAGATCGGCGAGGCCGCGCTGCTCGGCAAGATCCGCGAGCTCAACGCCGACCCGACCATCCACGGCATTCTGGTGCAATTGCCGCTCCCCGATCAGATCGACGAGGCCAAGGTGATTCAGGCGATCGCGCCGGACAAGGATGTCGACGGCTTCGGCCTCGTCAATGTCGGCCGCCTCTCGACCGGCGCCCTCGACACGGCCTTCGTGCCCTGCACGCCGGCCGGCTCGATGATCCTGATCCGCGACATCCTCGGCGACGATTTGTCGGGCAAGACGGCCGTCGTCGTCGGCCGCTCCAACATCGTCGGCAAGCCGATGGCGCAGCTGCTGCTCGCCGCCAACGCGACGGTGACCATCGCCCATTCGCGCACCAAGGACCTTCCCGCCGTCTGCCGGGGCGCCGACATTCTGGTCGCGGCCGTCGGGCGGCCCGAGATGATCACCGGCGACTATGTGAAGGCGGGCGCCGTCGTCATCGACGTCGGCATCAACCGGATCGCCGCGCCGGAAAAGGGCCTCGGTGACGACGGCAAGCCGAAGACGCGCCTCGTCGGCGACGTCGCCTTTGCCTCGGCCACCGAAAAGGCCGCGGCGGTCACGCCGGTGCCGGGCGGCGTCGGGCCGATGACCATCGCCATGCTGATGGCCAACACGCTGACCGCCGCCTACCGCGCGGCGGGACGGAAACCGCCCGCGTTTTGAACGCCGCCTGATTACGCCGCGTCGCCCGCGGTGCCGGCCTCGGCCGTCTCGTCCGGCTTCGGCTGGCCCTGCTTCGGCCCGCCCTTGGCGACGCCGACCATTGCCGGCCGCAGCACCCGGTCGCCGATCGCATAGCCCGCCTGCACCACCTGGACGACGGTGTTGTTGGGGACCTCCGGGTTCGGCACCTCGAACATCGCCTGATGGAAATGCGGATCGAAGCGCTGGCCCTCCGGATCGAGCTTCTTCACGCCATGCTTTTCGAGCGTGCCCAGCAGCCCGCGCTCGGTCACCTCGATGCCGTCGATCAGGGCGTTGAGGCCATCGTCGCCGTGTTCCTTGGCCTCGGCCGGAACCGCCTCGATGGCGCGGCGCAGATTATCGGCGACCGACAGCATCTCGCGGGCGAAGCTGGTGACGGCGTAGGTGCGCGCGTCCTTGATCTCGCGCTCGGTGCGCCGGCGCAGATTTTCCATGTCGGCGGCAAGCCGCAGCAGGCGATCCTTGACGTCGGCATTCTCGGCCTCGAGATCGGCGATGCGGGCGGCATCGGCGTCGGCCGCCGCATCCGCATCGGCAAAGCCGCTCGCGGCATCCGCGGCGAACTCGTCATCGGCGTTGGCGTTGGCCGCGCCTCGCTCGGTTTCCGCCATCGCCGCCCTGTCGGCCGCCGCGGCTTCCGCCGCCTCGCTGCGGTAGACACCCTGAGTGCGCCTGTCTTTCTCGCTTGCCATCCGTCCTTCACCTCATCTCAGTCGCGCGCCGCAACACGCTTCTCTTCGGCTCGTGGGAGGGCGAGCGCGGATTGCGGCGGAAAATCATTATCGAGGCCGCATATCGAATTGACGGGCGCAGAAATCAAGCCTCGCGCGCGGCAGAGCCCTTGGCGAGCAGTCGGGAGACGATACGCGCGGTATAATCGACCATCGGCACGATGCGCTTGTAGTTGAGCCGGGTCGGGCCGATGACGCCGACCGCGCCGATGACGTTTTCCGTGCCACCCCTGTAGGGCGCGACGACCAGCGACGAACCCGACAGCGAGAACAGCTTGTTCTCCGAGCCGATGAAGATGCGCACGCCGTTGCCGGTTTCGGCAAGGCCGAGCAGCTCGATGATGCCGCTTTTGGTCTCCAGATCGTCGAACAAGAGGCGCAGGCGGTCCAGATCCTCGGCCGCCGTGACGTTTTCCAAAAGATTGGCCCGGCCACGCACGATCAGCCGCGCCGGCTGATCGGCGGAGGCACCGGACCAGACGGCGAGGCCCTTGTCGACGAGCTCGCGCGACAGGACGTCGAGGGCGTTCGCCGTCTCGTCCTTCAGCCGGGCGATGCGCTCGCTGGCCTCGCCGAGCGTCCGCCCGACCACATGGGCATTGAGGAAATTGCCGGCCTCAATGAGCTGCGAGGCAGTGATCCCGGCCGGAAGGTCGAGGATGCGGTTTTCGACCTCGCCATTGGCGCCGACCAGCACCGCCAGCGCCTTGGTCGGCTCCAGCCGGATGAACTCGATATGTTTCAGCCGCAGGTCGGATTTGGCGGTCAGCACGATGCCGGCGCCGCGCGACAGGCCGGACAAGAGATTGCTCGCCTCGGTCAGCAGCGAATCGAACGGCCTTCCGTCGCCGGACAACCGGACCTTTTCCTCGATCTCCTCGCGCTCGGAGGCGCCGAGATCGCCGACCTCCAGAAACGCGTCGACGAAAAACCGCAGGCCGAGCTCGGTCGGCAGCCGCCCGGCGCTGACATGCGGGGCGTAGATGAGGCCGAGCGCCTCCAGATCGCTCATCACGTTGCGGATCGAGGCCGGCGACAGCGCGTTGCTCAAGAGCTTCGACAACATGCGCGAGCCGACCGGCTCGCCGATGTCCAGATAGCTCTCGACGATCAGCCGGAAGATGTCACGCGTCCGCTCGTCGAGACCCAGTGGGGTTGCGGCGACCAAGTCGCTGACTGGCAAGCGGAATTCGGTCATGATTGGGTGTTCGCTTCGGGCACCATCTAACTATAGGTGTCCCGGCCGGCGGAGCCAAGCCGCAATGCCGTTCTCTCGATGTGCCCGGCTTGCCGCCTCGCCGCATGGCCGGTACAAGCCCGGCACAACCCGTGGCGGTTATTCGCCTTCTTTCAAAGACTATTATTCAGGACGGCATCATGCGCCCATCGAAACGCGCCGGCGACCAGTTGAGGCTCGTCAGCCTCGAGCGCGATTTTTCACGCCACGCGGAAGGCTCCTGTCTCGTCAAGTTCGGCGACACCCATGTGCTGTGCACCGCGAGCCTGGAAGAGCGGGTGCCCGGCTGGCTGAAGAACTCCGGCAAGGGCTGGGTGACCGCCGAATACGGCATGCTGCCGCGCGCCACCGGCGAGCGCATGCGCCGCGAGGCCGCCAGCGGCAAGCAGTCCGGCCGCACCCAGGAGATCCAGCGCCTGATCGGGCGCTCGCTGCGCGCGGTCGTCGATCTGCAAGCGCTCGGCGAACGGTCGATTACCGTCGATTGCGACGTCATTCAGGCCGACGGCGGCACGCGCACGGCAGCGATCACCGGCGGCTTCGTGGCGCTCGCCGACTGTCTCGGCTGGATGGAGGCCCGCTCGATGGTCAAGCGCGACAAGGTGCTGACGGATCATGTCGCGGCGATCTCCTGCGGCATCTACAAGGGCACGCCGGTTCTCGACCTCGATTATCTGGAGGATTCGGCTGCCGAGACCGACGCCAATTTCGTCATGACCGGCACCGGCGGCATCGTCGAGATCCAGGGCACGGCCGAGGGCACGCCGTTTTCGGAGGCCGAGTTCACGGCCCTTCTGGGACTGGCCCGCAACGGCATCGGCGACCTCGTGGCGATGCAGCGCGCGGTGCTCGAGGCCGCCCGGTGAAACTGATCGACCCGAATGACGGGCCGCTTCTCGTCGCCAGCCACAATGTCGGCAAGATCTGGGAGTTCCGCGAACTGCTGGAGCCCTTGGGCTTCGATGTGACGTCGGCGAAGGACCAGAACCTCGACGATCCGGAAGAAACCGGCACCACATTCGAGGCAAACGCCGAGATAAAGGCGCTGGCAGCTATGCGGGCAACAGGCGTTGCGTCGCTTTCGGACGATTCGGGCCTCGTCGTCGACGCGCTCGGGGGCGATCCCGGCATCTATTCGGCGCGCTGGGGTGGACCGGAGCGGGATTTCGCCATGGCGATGCGCAATGTCGAGGAAAAGCTGCAGGCCGCCGGGGCAACGACGCCCGACAAGCGTCGGGCGCGGTTCGTCGCGGTCCTCTGTCTGGCGCGACCGTCCGGCAAGACGCATTTGTTCCGCGGCGAAGTGGACGGCACCATTGTCTGGCCACCGCGCGGCACGCTCGGCTTCGGCTACGATCCGATCTTTCTTCCTGAGGGCCAGGACCGTACCTTCGGCGAGATGATGTCGCTGGAAAAACATGCCTGGAAACCCGGCCAGCCAACGGCGCTCTCGCACCGGGCACGGGCGTTCCAGAAATTCGCGCGCGACGCGCTCGGAGTCGAATGACGGAGCAGAGCCGCCCAACCGGCGACATCCTCGCCTTCGATCCGGCGCCTCGCGAGCCCGGCTTCGGCGTCTATGTGCATTGGCCGTTCTGCGCGGCCAAATGCCCCTATTGCGACTTCAACAGCCATGTTCGCCACAGGCCGATCGACCAGGCCCGTTACGCGGCGGCCTTCGAGCGGGAACTGACCGACGCCGCACGGCGCTCGGCCGGCCAAACCGTCACCTCGATCTTCCTCGGCGGCGGCACCCCCTCGCTGATGGAACCGGCGACGGTCGCGCGGGTCCTCGATGCCGTCGCCGCCAACTGGACCATCGCGAACGGCGCCGAGATCACCCTGGAGGCCAACCCGTCGAGCGTCGAGGCCGAGCGTTTCCGCGGCTACCGGGCGGCCGGCGTCAACCGGGTATCGCTCGGCGTCCAGGCGCTGAACGACCGCGACCTGAAGCTGCTCGGCCGCCTGCATGACGTGGAGCAGGCACTGCACGCCATCGGCCTGGCGCGCGAGATCTTCCCGCGTCTGTCCTTCGACCTGATCTATGCCCGACCCGACCAGACCGTCGACGCCTGGGAGGCGGAACTGACCCGTGCGCTCGATCTCGCCGCCGATCATTTGTCGCTCTACCAATTGACGATCGAGGAGGGCACGCCGTTTTTCGCGCTGCACAAATCCGGCAAGCTGAAGGTTCCGGACGGCGAATTGTCGGCCGAACTCTACGAGGCGACCCAGCGTCTGACCGCGGCGCGCGGCCTGCCGGCCTACGAAATCTCGAACCATGCGGTGCCGGGCGCCGAATCCCGTCACAATCTGACCTATTGGCGCTACGGCCTTTACGCTGGCGTCGGACCCGGCGCCCATGGGCGCCTGATGGGCGAGGACGGTCGCCACGCGATCTCCAACGAGCCGCTGCCGGAAACCTGGCTGAAGATGGTCGAGTCATGGGACAGCGGCGCCGTCGTCGACGATTTGCTGGCACCGGACGAGGAGGCGGACGAGTTGCTCTTGATGGGGCTGCGGCTCACCGAGGGTATCGATCTGGCTCGTTGGCGCCGGCTGAGCGGCCGCGACATCGACGCAAACAGCGAGGCCGACCTGCGCGCCCACGGCATGGTCGAGCGGCTCGGACCCGACCGCATCCGGGCGACGCCGGCGGGTATGCTCGTCCTCGACGCGGTGGTCGCCGATCTGGCGTGAGAACCAAGAGTGACGACTTGTGAATTGGCTGAAGCTCGACTTGAGGGATGTCGCCAGCTAAAATTCGTTTTGCCGCGTCGATGGAGTTCTTGCCATGCAACACCCGAATTCCTTCACGATCGTGTTGGGCGAGGACCAGGCGATCGTCGATGCCAAGCTTCGCACAGGCGAATTCCGAGACGCGAGCGAAGTGGTCAGGGCCGGTTTGCGCGCGCTGGAGCGGGAAGAGGCTTCGCTCGACGAGATGATGCGAAAGAAGGTTCTTTCCGCACTCGCCGACCCGCAGCCATCGATACCGGCAGGCGAAATGTTCGACCGATTGCGCGCGAAGTATGTCGGCGGAGCGAAGCCTGGACGTGATGCCACTTGACGTCCGGTTCGATCCTCATGCCGAACGCGATCTCGATGCGATCGGCGAGTTCATCGCAAAAGACAGCCCGGCCAATGCGGTTCGCTTCCTCGATCGAGTCGAGGGATTTTGCCAAAAGCTGGCGGAGTTTCCTGAAAAGGGCCGTGCCAGACCCGATATTGCCCCCGAGATTCGGTCCTATTCGTTCGAGCGCCGGGTGCAGGTCGCCTATCGGGTCGAAGACGACCATTTGGTTATCCTGCGAATACTTTACGCGGGACAGCGATATGAGGACACCCCGGATTGAGCGAACGCCAAACCGCCGGATCGCGGTCTGTCCCTGAATGACGGACACATCAAGCCGCCGCTACCGCATCCATGACGTCGAACGGACGGCGCCGCGACCCGAGCCGGGCCTTTATCTCGTTGCCACTCCGATCGGCAATCTCGGCGACATCACGCTCAGGGCGCTGGAGATCATCGCCGGGGCCGACCGGCTCGCCTGCGAGGACACCCGCGTCACGGCGAAGCTCCTGGCCCGGTTCGGCATCGGGCGGCGGATGTTTGCCTATCACGAGCACAATGCCGAGAATGCCGGCGCGGCGCTCCTCGCCGACCTCGAAGCGGGCCTGTCGGTCGCGGTGGTTTCCGATGCCGGCACGCCCCTCGTCTCGGACCCTGGCTACCGACTCGTCCGGGAGGCGATCGAACGCAACATTGCAGTCATCCCGATCCCCGGCGCCTCGGCGGCGCTCGCCGCGCTGCTGGCCTCCGGATTACCGTCCGACGCCTTCTTCTTCGGCGGCTTTCCGCCGCAGAAGGAACAGGCGCGCGCCGCACGGCTGCAGGACCTCGCGCGGGTTCCGGGCACGTTGGTCTTCTTCGAAGCCCCGCATCGTATCGCCGACAGCCTCGCCGCCATGGCCGAGGTTTTAGGCGCGCGGCAGGCCGCGGTGTGCCGCGAACTGACCAAGACCTTCGAGACGATCTATCGCGGCACACTGGCCGAATTGGCCGTGGAATTCGCCGCTATGGAACGGGTCCGCGGCGAGATCGTCGTCTGCGTCGCCCCGCCGGACGCGGAGGCGGCCGCCACGAGCGATGACGCGGACACGATCCTCCTGGGGCTTCTGGCCGAGATGAAGCCGACCAGGGCGGCGCAGGAGGCGGCCCGGCTCACCGGCCTTCCCCGGCGCGAGCTCTACCAACGCGCGCTCACCCTCAAGGATGGCCGGTGAAAGCGCCGACCGGGGCGTCCGAAAAGCGGCGCCGGGGCTTTCGCAAGGGGCATCGCGGCGAGCGGCTCGCGGCGTGGGCTCTGCGCCTCACGGGCTATCGCATCCTCGCCGTGCGCCATCGCACCAAACGCGGCGAAATCGATCTCATCGCGCGGCGCGGCGATCTCGTCGCCATCGTCGAGGTCAAAGTCAGGCGAACATTGACGGAGGCGATGGACGCCGTCGGGCCTGAGGCTCAGCGGCGGATCGAGGCGGCGGCCGATCTGTGGCTCGCCCGGCAGCGCGACCACGCACGCCTGTCGCTGCGCTTCGATATCGTCGCCATCCTGCCGTGGCGCTGGCCGGTGCATGTGCCGCATGCCTGGCAGGGACGGCACTGACGTCGCTTTCCCGCATTCGACCGGCGCGATATTATTGTCTCACTGACCTCTTGCGTCCGCTGCTTGCACCGTGCGCGGATAGGCATCGGACCATTGGCGCTCTATAGGACCGGGCAGCCATCACGAAACGACAGACAGCGGGGCCGGCCGCCGGCGTGACGACCACGAAGATCTCCCTGACGAAACCGACCGAGCGCGGCCTGGTTACCGGTCTGCTCAAGCGGATCATCGAAGAGAACGGCCGGCTGTTCCTGCGCCAGTACGCGATCGCCATCGTCTGTCTGGTTCTCGTCGCGGCGTCCACCGCCTTTCTCGCCTGGATCATGCGCAGCGTGATCGATGAGATCTTCGTCCTGCAGAACCGCGCGGCGATCGTCACGCTGCCGATCGTGATCTTCCTGGCATTCACCATCCGCGGTCTGGCGACCTACGGTCAGGGCGTCATCCTGGCGCGGATCGGCAACAACATCGTCGCGCGCTATCAGCGGCGGCTGTTCGCTCATCTCCTCGACCTGTCCGTCGATTTCTTCGGCGAGAACCGCTCGGCGCATCTGGCCGCGCGCATCAACCAGAACGTCGCCGGCATTCGCGACACGCTGAATCTCACCGTCACCTCGATCGCCCGCGATCTGCTGACCCTGGTCTTTCTGGTCTTCGTGATGGTCTATCAGGACCCGCTGCTGTCGCTGATCGCCCTGCTCGCCGGCCCACCCATCGCCCTGATGATCGCCGGGCTGGCACGCAAGCTGCGTGTCGCGACGCGCCAGTCGATCGACCTCAACGCACGCGTACTCGGCTCCATGCAGGAGGCCGCCCAGGGCATCACCGTGGTCAAGGCCTTCACCATGGAAAAGCCGCTGCGCGAGAGGATCGAACATCTGATCCTGGCGGCGGAAGAGCGCTCCAACAGGATCGCCGTGATCACCGAGCGGACCACGCCGGTGACCGAGGTGGTCGCCGGCATCGCCATTGCCGGCGTCATCGCCTATTCCGGCTACCGCGCTATCACCTACGGTTATTCGCCCGGCGCGATGTTCGCGTTCATCACTGCGCTTCTCCTCGCCTACGACCCGGCGCGCCGCCTCGCCAAGCTGCAGGTCCAGCTCGAACGCGCCCTCGTCAACGCGCAGATGATCTACGAGATCCTCGACCTCGAACCGCGCCAGGCCGACCCGGCCGACGCCCAAGGCCTTGTGGTCGAGAAGGGCGAAATCGTCTTTAAGGATGTCGGTTTCGCCTATCACAGCAACGAGCCGGTGTTGCGCGGCCTGAGTTTTACCGCGCCGGCCGGCAAGACGACGGCGCTGATCGGCGCGTCGGGCGGTGGCAAATCCACCATCATCGCCCTGTTGCAGCGCTTCTACGACGTGGAGCAAGGCCGTATCCTGATCGACGGACAGGACATCCGAAACATCACCAAAAGCTCGCTGCGATCGAAAATCGCCTATGTGCCGCAAACGCCGTATCTCTTCGAGGGCACGATCCGCGAGAACATCCGCCTCGGGCGCCCCGACGCGAGCGACGCGGAGATCGACGAAGCGGCGCGGCTTGCCCAGGCCGAGGAATTCATTATCGCTCAGCAGAAAGGCTACGACACGCCGCTCGGGGAAAACGGCGTCTCCCTCTCCGGCGGCCAGCGCCAACGCCTGTCGATCGCCCGCGCCCTGGTGCGCAACGCCCCGATCCTGCTTCTCGACGAAGCGACCTCGGCGCTCGACACCCGATCCGAGACGCTGGTCCAGACGGCGCTCGAACAGGCGATGCGCAACCGCACGGTGCTGGTCGTCGCTCACCGGCTGTCGACGATCGTCAACGCCGACCAGATCCTGGTCATCGACGGCGGCGAGATCGTCGAGCGCGGCACCCATGGCGAACTTGTCGGACGCCCGGATGGACATTATGCCCGCTTCTACGGTCTCCAGACGCATGCCGACCGCCCCCATGCCGAGGCGATCGCCGACACGATGCGCGCCTGACGATCCAATGCGCCGCACAAGGAATTCGGAGTTGAGATGAGCGAAACGAAACTGGTCGTCCTCGGCGCCGCCGGCCGCATGGGCCGAACCCTCGTCCAAATCATCATGGAGACGGACGGCGCCAGGCTGCACGCCGCGCTCGAACATTCCGGCTCGCCGGGACTCGGCAATGACGCGGGAACGCTTGCCGGCGCCGGACATCTCGGCGTGACGATCAGCGACGACGTCAATACCGCGCTCGACGGCGCCGACGGCATCATCGACTTCACCGTGCCGGCCGCCTCGACGGGCTTTGCCGCTCTCGCCGCCAAGCGCGGGCTGGTCCACGTCATCGGCACGACCGGATTTTCAACTGCGGAAGAAGCCGAAATCGCTGCCGCGGCGAAGACCGCGCGCATCGTCAAATCCGGCAATATGAGCCTCGGCGTCAACCTCCTCGTCGGTCTCGTCGAAAAGGCCGCGCGCGCCCTCGGACCGGACGCATTCGACATCGAAATCCTCGAAATGCATCACAAGCACAAGGTAGACGCCCCCTCCGGCACTGCCCTGCTTCTCGGCGAAGCCGCCGCCAAGGGACGCAACGTCAAGCTCGCGGACAACAGCGTGCGGGCCCGCGACGGCCACACCGGCCCACGCGAGGCGGGCACGATCGGTTTTGCCACGCTGCGCGGCGGCTCGGTCGTCGGCGACCATTCGGTGATCCTGGCCGGCGAGGGCGAGCGCATCCAACTCTCCCATCTTGCGGCCGACCGGGCGATCTTCGCGCGTGGCGCTGTGAGGGGCGCGCTCTGGGCCAAGAATCAGGCGCCCGGCCTCTACACCATGCGCGACGTTCTCGGGCTCGCGGACTAACCACCGCCGACCCGCAACCTTCCTCCATCCCTTGCGAATAAAGGCTCTCCCATGTCTCGAACCCTCGTCCTCGTCCGCCACGGCCAGAGCGAATGGAATTTGAAGAACCTCTTCACCGGCTGGAAGGACCCCGGCCTGACGGACAAGGGTGTCGAGGAAGCCAAGGACGCGGGCCGCCGGCTGAAGGCCGGTGGTTTCACCTTCGACATCGCCTTCACCAGCGAACTCTCCCGCGCCCAGCGCACGCTGACGCTGATGCTGGAGGAACTCGGCCAGACGGGTCTGGAGACGATCCGCGACGTCGCGCTCAACGAGCGGGACTACGGTGATCTGTCCGGATTGAACAAGGACGACGCGCGGAAGAAATGGGGCGAGGAGCAGGTCCATGTCTGGCGCCGCTCCTACGACACCCCGCCTCCGGGCGGCGAGAGCCTGAAGGACACCGGCGCGCGGGTCTGGCCCTATTACATCCACGATATCCTGCCGAAGGTGCTCGCCGGCGGCACGGTGCTGGTCGCCGCGCACGGCAATTCGCTGCGCTCTCTGGTCATGGCGCTGGACGGTCTCTCCGGCGAGGAGATCGTCGATCAGGAGATCGCGACCGGCGTGCCGATCGTCTACCGGCTCAACGCCGATTCCACCGTTGCGGAGAAGACCGTCCTCGCCGATTAGGATCAGGCCGATTGCGGCGGGTGCCGCGCTCCGCGGATTTGAGCGCGGCGCCCGAAACTGCTAGGGCGCGGTGGGCGCCTGAACCAGCGAGAGTATGAGATCATGACCGACCGTATCGTCCTGCGCACCGGCGAAGCCCTTGTCGCCGGCGGCCCTCCCGGAACAGCCGCCGAGCCGGAAGTCGTCATCGGGGCGCTCGACGGCCCGGTCGGAACGGCCCTCGCCACGCTCACCGGCGATCAGGTCAAGGGCCACAGCCGCGTTTTCGCGCTGCTCAATACCGACATCATGGTTCGCCCGGTCACACTTTGCGTGTCGAAGGTGACGGTGAAGGATTCGCGATACACCTCGATCCTGATGGGCACGGTACAGTTCGCCATCGCCAACGGCGTGCTCGACGCCGTGCGCGAGGGCATCCTGCCCAAGGATCAGGTCAACGATCTCGGCCTCATCTGCTCGGTCTGGCTGGCTCCGACGATCGTCGATATCAAGGATCTCGACCACAAGGTGCTCTTCGACATCCACCGCAAGGGGATGAAGGAAGCGATCCGCAAGGCGATGACGAACGAACCGTCGATCGACTGGCTGCTGGAGAACCAGGACAAGATCGTCCACAAATATTATCAGATGGGCCTCGACGGCAAAATCTGACGGATGGATCGCGCGGTTCGGCTGGCGCGGTCATCATCCCTCGGCCGCGTCTGAGGACCGGAGGCGCCCTCACTCGCGCGCCAACAGCCCGCATTCCCAGCCGAGCATGGCCCGCTTGCGGGTAATGCCCCAGTGATAGCCGGTGAGTGCGCCGGATTTGCCGACCACCCGGTGGCAGGGCACGACGAAGGAGATCGGGTTGCGCCCGACCGCCGCGCCGACGGCACGGGCGGCCTTCGGCGCGCCGATCCGCTCCGCGACGGTCGAATAGGTCGATGCCTCGCCGACCGGAATGTCCAGCAGTGCTTCCCAGACGCGGATTTCGAAATCCGTGCCGATCATGACGACCCGGAGCGGCCGGTCGGCGCGCCAGTTGGACGGCTCGAAGATGCGGGCGGCCAGCGGCGCGGTCGCGTCCTGATCGCGCCGAAACGATGCCTTCGGCCAGCGCCGGCGCATGTCGTCGAGCGCTTCGGCCTCGCCCGCCGCGCCCGGCTCGGCGAAGGCGAGGCCCGCGAGCCCCCGCTCGGTGGCGATCACCAGCGACAGGCCGAAGGGCGTCGCATGAAAGCCGTAGTCGAGCGCGACCCCCTCGCCCTTCGCCTTGTAGGCGCCCGGCGACAGCGCCTCGTGCTTGACGAAGAGGTCGTGCAGGCGGGACGGGCCGGACATGCCCACCTCGAAGGCGGCGTCGAATAATGTGGCGCCCTCGCCGAGCAGACGGCGGGCGTGGTCGATGGTGACGGCTTGCAGAAACGCTTTCGGGGTCAGCCCCGACCAGCGTTTGAACACCGCCGACAGCGCCTCCTCGTCGCTGCCGAGTGCCCCGGCGATCTCGGCAAGGCTCGGCTGGTGACGATATTCGGTCGAGATGAACTCGATCGTCCTGCGCACGGTGTCGTAGTCGCACAGGCCGGTGGAGGCGGCCATGGGCGCATGCCGGACAGCGGCGGGCTGGGCCGAGGTGACATCGATGGAAAGCATGGTGTGATCTCCTTCGCCTGCCGTCAGATCACGGTCACGCGCCGCCCGCCACCCGATTTTCGGCCCAGCGCCGTCTCAGCGACCTTTCGCCGTCAACAGCGCGCGATGGAATTCGCGGGCGAAGCTCTCGCGGTCGTCGGGATTGAGGAAGCCGCCGATTTCCGTGGAGATTCGGTTGGAATCGACGCTCATGCGGGTGATGCCGATTTCCTCGTGCCGGGCGACCCGGAACCGCGCCCAGAACGGATTGTGATGGGCCTCGCGCACAACGCCGCGCGGCGAGATCTTGCGGATCGCCAGATCGGTGCGCGACAGCGACACCTCCTCGCGCGCTTTCGCCGACCGGAAGCTGGCGCGAAAGGCCCACCAGACCAGCAGGACGTCGAGACCGAAAAAGCCGACGACCGGCCAAGCGCCCCTGGCGAGAAAGCCGAGACTGGTCGCCAGACTCACCAGAGCGACGAAGGCCATCACCACCGTGAAGCCGCGCGGGCCGAGCGAGCGATAGGGCACCAGCAGAGCCTGGAAGATCGGCCGGTCGGCCGTCTGGTCGCTGGTTCGGTTCACCGTGGAATTGTCACCCATGCTCTCGCATCGCTATAGGACCGACATGGCAGAAAAGATCGTCCCACCGCCCCGATTGGTCAAGCGCAAGAGCAGCGGCGCTTCGTCTCAAGGGCGAACCGCGCAGCGTCCACCCGCCCGGCGGCGGCGCATTCCCTATACGCGCGCCGAGATCGCGGAGGTCTTCCGCCGCTTCGCCGTGCAGCGGCCGGAGCCGAAGGGGGAACTCGAACATTCCAACCCGTTCACCCTTCTCGTCGCCGTGGTGCTGTCGGCCCAGGCGACCGATGTCGGGGTCAACAAGGCGACCCGCGGACTCTTCCAGATCGCCGACACGCCGCAAAAGATGGCCGCCCTCGGCGAGGACGCGATCCGCGAGCATATCCGCACGATCGGGCTTTATCGCAACAAGGCCAGGAACGTCGCGGCGCTGGCCCGGACCCTGGTGGAACAGCATGGCGGCGAGGTGCCGCGCGATCGCGCCGGGCTCGAAGCGCTTCCCGGCGTCGGCCGCAAGACCGCCAGCGTGGTGCTCAACTCAGCCTTCGGCGAGGAGACTCTCGCCGTCGACACCCATATCCTGCGGCTCGGCAACCGGTTGAAGCTCGCCCCCGGCACGACGCCGGAAGCGGTGGAGGCGGGGCTCTTGAAGGTCATACCGCAAGCGTATCTCCGCCACGCGCATCACTGGCTGATCCTGCACGGGCGCTATGTCTGCAAGGCGCGCAAGCCCGACTGCGAGGCCTGCGTGATCGCCGATCTCTGCAAGGCGGATGTCAAGACGAGCGACGGTCCGGCGCCGCTTCGCGAGTTGCCCCCCGGTCCCCTGCCGGAACCGACCGCGTCCGGCTGACACCGAACGACCCAAACCATGCGGCAAGTTTCGAGAAGGCCGCTTCCGACCCATCTCTGTCGTTCCAAGTCTTTGACGGCTTTCCGAAAGCCGCCGTTCCTGGAACACCTGACTGTTGGCGTGGTCGGGGCCGGGAGGAGACTGGCGGCAAACGGCGTTTGTTAGGGCGAAAGCTGCCATCATTCTTAGAGTTTGCGAATTCTTGGGGACGGGGGCGACGGAGAGACCTTTAAGAGCAATCGACCACCCGTTCCGTTGCTGACCTGGGCGCAGTCATCGCCGCCCGCCGGGTTGAGCTCGAGCTGACCGAAGCCTCTGTCGAGGACTTCCATAGGCAACCAGCCCAGCGCCGGATGCCCTCGATGATTTCGCCCTCGCTTCTTCCGTAAACACAACCACCAGGTCGTTATCTTCGAGCTGATCCAGGATGTCGAAGGTCCGGCCGCTGCCGATGGCCGCCTCGTTCGCGGCCTCGTTCGCGGCCTCGAGCGCCTAGCGCATGATCATCAGTGAATCTAAGAGTCGGTCCGGAAAGTTGTTCAATTTGAACAAAGCCTTCGCAGCATTAGGCGGATAGACGCCAGTTTGAGGAATGCGAGCGCGTTGCGCGACAGGTTCTCGAAATCC
>NZ_JAZHLK010000066.1:0-19200 GCF_036549515.1 Aurantimonas sp. E1-2-R+4
CGTCATGAGAAGGGCCCCGATCGGGGCCCTTCTCATGACGTCACCTGGCACATATTTCCTCCGGCCAACTGGCGCATATTTGCTCCGGCGTTGACACGGATCGGCCTTGGCCCGACGAACGGCATCGAAGTAGTCCTCGCCGGCCCTATGCGTGAGAGCATCGACTGCCTGCACGACAGATGCGGAGAAGCCTGCGTCACGGAGCTGGTGGAGCGTCCATTGGCTGTCCTCGATCACATCGTGAAGGAGAGCAACGATCTTCGCCTCCTCGCCATCGACAGCGAGCGAAACACGGGACGGATGGGTGATGTATGGCGCGCCACCCTTGTCGACCTGGTCCGCGTGCGCCTGCATGGCGATGGCCGCTGCCCGCTCAATCGTGCTCATGCTGCTCCTTGTTCTCGCCGTCCGTGCACCACGACAGCACACCCAACGGCGCGGACCATTTTGCCGGGAACAGGTCGCAGCACAAGGGTGAGGCCGCGGTGCTGGAGGAGGGGGATCGGCGCCATGCAGTGACGCCGCGATATTTTCAGTCGGAACCCGCTCGCTCGAGTTTCGAGACCAGCACCTCCAGCTTGCGACCGGCCACTTCCACGCTGTCGCCATCAGACTGCGGAACGAGAGCCCTTGTTGCGCAGTGGGTGCTCCCGAGAGCCGACGCGGCAGAAAAGACCAGACCATACTCGATCACGGAGGCCGCCGCCCGGACCCGCAAATCCTCCGAGTATGCCGGTGGGGGAACGGGCAATCCGAACGCCTGTGCAATCTGAGATGCCTGCCATTTCGCGCCGTACCAGCCGCTGGCCAGGCGCCGATCGAATCCGTAAATCGCATCCCGGTCTTCGTAAAGCTCGCGGGCGGCATCCAAGGCCGACAACCGCTGGGCCTCATGGAGGACCGGGTTCTCCAAGGAGACGCGTTCGCAATCGGTGTATCGCTGCGGCGCAGCCGGCGCCCCGAGGGAATAGATCAGGAGGCCCGCCCCGAGCAGGATCGCACCGCTGATCGCCCTAATGATCATGCTACGACGTCCGCTGTTTCCCGCGTGGAAAGATTTACGGCGACGCAGCCGGCGTCTTCATGCTGTTCGACCACCTTCACAGGTTCCGGCGGCCGTGCAGACAGAGCCCCTTCGATTGCAGTATTGCGATGACGATTAATCCTTGCCGCGATCGCCAATAGCGCCTTTTCATCGGTTTTGCCCAACTCGCACCGTTTTGCCACGGCCTGTTGGAGGCGACGCAGTTGATGGTCCAGCTCCGATGCTTGCGCCCTCCTCACCAGCAATCCGATCAGGGCGATGGCGATCTCGGTATCGATCTGGCGTCCGACGGGGATGCGGAGCGCCTTCTGCCGGCCGCGGTAAGAGCCGGAGTACCGGGTGGAAGCCGTGCGCTGCTTCTGAGATGGCTTGCGCCGGTTTGATGGCATCTACTCTCTCCCAATGTTCCGACAGACGATTGCACGCTCTCCTGAAAGTGAGAACGGTGCCGCCGCACGAAGGAGGCTGAGAACGTCTGACGCCGTCATGCGTTTGGGTCGATCTCGCAGTTCTGGATCCGCGATTCTCAGCCCCGGAAAAGTGTTATCGGGTGTCGGAGTAACGCGGCAGTTGAAGGGCTTCGTTTCTGCTCTCCGCAGCGCCTACTGCAGTTGGCCCTGACAGCGTCAGAATTCTCGGGGCGGATTTGGTCCTTGGGATCGGCTCGATCAGACCGGGGATAGCGGGCTCTGTCCGAAGGCGCGCCCGGGCCGAAACCTTGTCACGGGGACGGGCAATCGAAGATCCTGTGGCCCTCGGCGCCCCCCCCCGTCGCCTGATCACGGTTAGGCGCCCGTCCGGCGCCTGCCGAAGCCATCGCCGCCAAGATTTCTACATCCTGGGCTGCCGCAGCATTACGCCAATGCCCTTGTCGTCATAATGCACGAAATCGATTCCAGCGGCCTGCAGGGCACGACACAGCTTTTCTCCAGTGCTAGCCCTTCCACCGAGAGCTCCGTCGGCAGCTTCTAGCCGTCGGACCGTCGCTATGGACACTCCGGAATGCTCGGAGAGCGCCTCTTGGGACCAGTTCAGCAAAGCCCTGGCTGCCTTTATCTGCCGAATTGTCACGGACTCGGTCGTCAGGGACCCGCTGTCATTTTTCATCTCTGGTGTACCTATAAGCGACGATATGAAAAATATTATAGCAGGGGTGTCCTGAGACTGCACGGCGAGCAAGCGACCGGCTCGCGCCGCCGGCAAGACCCGCATCAGCAGTCCGCCAGATTCTCTTGATGCGCAGGACTTCTAAGCCACACGTCCTGGGCAGCGGCAGGAATGTCGGGGGTGGACGTGTGTGGGATCAGTGTGTGGGGCGGCAGGCGCTTCCACGGCCAACCCCCTGGAATGGTTGGTGCACCCGACTGGATTCGAACCAGTGACCTCTGCCTTCGGAGGGCAGCGCTCTATCCAGCTGAGCTACGGGTGCCCGGGTCGCGGGCGACGTCCCGCAAGGGACATCGGCGCGCGGACGATCTCTCCCTAGCCGATCCCGCTTGCTCTCGCAAGGAAGTCTGCGCGCTCCTCCGAAGGCAGAGGTCACAGGCTCGAATCCTGTCGGATGCGATGCTTCGTCGAAGGGCCGATGTGGGGTGTGATCCAGTGTGGCGCACGTATGGTGGCTGTGGACCAAGATCTTTACCGGTAGCGACGAGACCCTCGAAGCGAACGGCGGCTTCCCTCTTTCCTCCGGATAATACCAACCTGCGGTGATAGGGACCTATTCGATGGCGCTGGACGGGCTTGTCCGGCCAGGAGCGCCGCGCGGTTCGATGCGGCGCATCGGGCAAGCGGTGCGACGCCGTCCGGCAAGCCCGTACTGCCCTCCGAAGGCCGGGCTCTCGCCGTGCCGGGCTTCGTCGCGGGCCTCGCCCGATGCGCCGCATCGCGCGTCGTCCCGCTCCTCGCCACGCATCGGCGATCGTCCCGGTCGAATGGGTTCCTATCACCGCAGGTTGGTATAAGTAGCTTCGACAACTTGAGCGATAGCTTCCTTTGAACGGAAATTCGGAAAACCAAGGATATCCCATCCTGTTGCGAGCTCTCCGGTGCGAGGTGCTGCGGACTCAGTCTCTCCAAATTTTTCTGTGCGAACTCGCCACACGGACTATTTGCGTGGCTTGGCCCGTGCCGTCGGCGCGGCGCGGGCCGGGTCTTCCGGCCAGACATGCTTGGGATAGCGCCCGCGCAGATCGGCCCGCACATCCGCCCAGGAACCGGACCAGAAGCCCGGCAGATCGCGGGTGATCTGGATCGGACGGTGGGCCGGCGACAGCAGCTCGATGGTCAATGGCAGCCGTCCGTCGGCGATGGCCGGATGGCGGGTCACGCCGAACAGTTCCTGCACGCGGATCGCCAGCACCGGCTGGTCTTCGTCATAGCGGATCGGCACGCGCGAGCCGGTCGGTGCCTCGAAATGCGATGGCGCCAACTGCTCCAGCCGGTCGCGCAATGGTGCCGGGATCAACCCGCGGAGCGCCTCCGACAGTGCGCCCGGCGTGATCTGCGACAGACTTGTCACCCCCGGAAGATACGGTAACAACCAGTCATCGAGACCGGCGAGCAACGCCGCCTCGGAAAAATCCGGCCAGGGCGGGCCGTAGGCCTTGGCCAGAAACCGCAACCGCCGCAGCAACCGCTCGCCCTCCTTGCCGAAGGGCAGCGCCGACAGGCCGAGGCGGCGAATGCCCTCGGCGAGCGCGCGGGCGGTCGCTTCGCCAGACGGCGCCGGCAGCGGCGCCTCCGACAGCGTCGCGCGGCCCAGACGCCGGATGTTGCGCGCCCGCACTTCGCGCGCCGTTCTGTCAAAGGCAACGACCATTTCGCTCACGGCCCGTTCGGCGGCAATCCGCTCCATCGCCGCCTCGCTCAGCGCGGCGGCCGACAGGATGCGGCCGGCACGCGCCTGACCCTGCAACTCGGCGACCACCAAGAATTTTTCACGGGCCAGCGCTGTCGTCTCGTCGAGGACGCCACCACGGCCACTGGTGAGGACGAAATGACCGCGGGCGCCTCGGGCGACAGCAATCCGGTCGGGATAGGCGAGCGCCAGCAACGCCCCCGCTTCGTCCGGCTCGTTCTCGCCGGAACCGGCCTCCCGCGCCGTCGCCGCGATCCGCCGTGCCAGGCCGTGCGCCGCCTTGGCCCGCGGGCCGCGATCGGCGCGAAACCGACGCAAGCGCTCGGCGAGATCCGTGTCGGTGCCGCCGAGGCCGCGTTCGGTGAGGAGCACGGCGAGCATCGCGGCATGCAGCCGCGCATCGCCGCCGGCCGCAACGACCATTCGGGCAAGGCGCGGCGGCAGGGGTAAAGTTCGCATCGCCTCGCCCGTCGCGGTCAGCCGGCCGGTCGCGTCGAGCGCGCCGAGTTCGGCCAGAAGCGCCCGTGCCTCGGCGATCGCGGGCGTGGGGGGCGGATCGAGGAAGGCGAGATCCGACGGCTCGGCGACACCCCAGGCGGCGCAATCGAGGACCAGACCCGACAGGTCGGTCGCGAGAATCTCCGGCCGGTCGAAGGCGTCCAGCCCGGCCGTCTGCTCGGCGCGCCACAGCCGGATCGCGGTTCCCGGCGCGGTACGTCCGGCGCGGCCCGCTCGCTGGTCGGCCGAAGCGCGCGAGACGCGCACCGTCTCCAGCCGCGACAGGCCGGTCGCCGGCTCGAAGACCGGCTGCCGCCTCAGCCCGGAATCGATAACGACGGACACGCCGTCGATGGTCAGCGACGTCTCGGCGATCGACGTAGCGAGCACGATCTTGCGGGTGCCGACCGGCGCCGGGCGAACGGCCTGGTCCTGCGCCGCGCCGTCCATGGCGCCGAACAACGGCGCCACAACGACATTGTCGGGCACGATGGCACCCAGCCGCTCGGCGACGCGCTCGATCTCGCGCTGGCCGGGCAGGAAGACCAGAAGACTGCCCGCCTCCTCGGCGAGCGTCGCCCGCGTCGCGGCGACCACCGCGTCCTCCNATCTCGCGCTGGCCGGGCAGGAAGACCAGAAGACTGCCCGCCTCCTCGGCGAGCGTCGCCCGCGTCGCGGCGACCACCGCGTCCTCCACCGGCTCGGTTCCGGGCCGGTCGCGATAGCGGATTGTCACCGGAAAGGCGCGGCCGGCGCTCTCGATCACCGGCGCATTGCCCAGCAGCGCGGCGACGCGGGCACCGTCGAGGGTCGCCGACATGACCAGGATCCGCAGATCCTCGCGCAGCGCCGACGCCACGTCGAGCGCCAACGCCAGGCCGAAATCGCCGTCCAACGAGCGCTCGTGAAACTCGTCGAAGAGGACGGCCGCAACTCCTTTGAGCTCGGGGTCCGACAGGACCATGCGGGTAAAAACGCCTTCGGTGATGATCTCGATCCGGGTCTTCGCTGAAACCTTGGTGTCGAGCCGCATGCGCCAGCCGACCGTCTCGCCGACCGCTTCCCCGATGATCTGTGCCATCCGCCGCGCCGCCGCGCGCGCCGCGAGCCGGCGCGGCTCGACGAGCAGGATCTTGCCGCTGGCCATGAAGGCTTCGCCCAGCAGATGCAGCGGCACCAGCGTCGTCTTGCCGGCGCCCGGCGGGGCCACGAGCACGGCGCGGCCGGCGTCGGTCAGGGCGGCGGCGACGTCGGAAAGGACCGCCGAGACCGGCAGTTCGGGAAGCGCTAGCCGCGTCACGGCGCCGCCGCCGCCGGCAGCGCGACGATCGGACCGCCGGCCGCTTCGGCATCCTCGCGGTCATGGGTGACCAGCAGCGCGGGAATGTCGCGCTCCGCCACGAGGCCGAAGACGAGGCGCCGGATCGTTTGGCGCAATTCGGCGTCGAGGCCCGAGAAGGGCTCGTCGAGGAGCAGCGCCTTCGGCTCGGCCAGAAGCGTGCGCGCCAGCGCGACGCGGGCCGCCTGACCGCCGGACAGCGTCGCGGGATCGCGGGCGAAGTGATCGCCAAGGCCGACCTTGTCCAGCATCGCCTCCGCCGCTTCGCGGCGCGCATGGCGGCCCTTGATGGCGGACGGCAGGGCAAACAGAAGATTCTCGCCGACCGACATGTGCGGAAGCAGCAAAGCATCCTGGAAAAGCAGGCCGATGCGACGGCGCTCCGGCGGCAGCCCGGTCAGGTCGCGGCCATCAAGAACGACGCGTCCCCTTGCCTGGAAGGCCGGGTCGAGAAAGCCGGCGATCAGCGCAAAGAGCGTCGACTTGCCCGAACCGGACGGCCCCATGACGCTCAGCGTCTCACCGGGCGCGATCCGCGTGTCGAGCGCCAGCAGGCGATGCTCGCCGAGCCGGATCTCGAGCCCTTCGAGAAGCAGTCCCCTGTTATTCATCATCCGGCCCTCATGCCGCGCCGGTGACGCCAGAGCAAGATCGGAACGAGACCGGACGCGGCGAAGGCGAGGAAGGGCAGCAGCGTCTGCAACAGCGCGTAGGCGCCGATGATCCGGCGATTGCCGCCCGAGGCCAACGCCACCGCCTCGGTGGTGATGGTCGGCAGCCGCCCGGCGCCGACGAGAACGGTCGGCAGATATTGCCCGACCGAGACTGCGAGGCCGATCGCCAGCGCCGTCAGCACCGGCGCCGTCAACATCGGCAGACGCACGCGGGCGAACACCGACATGCGCGAGCGGCCGAGGCTTGCCGCCACCCGCTCGTAACGCGGGTCGAGGGCGAACCACGGATCGGCCAGGGCCAGCGCCGCATAGGGCGCGACGAAGACGAGATGGACGGCGATGAGCAGCGGGATCGACGGGGTCAGGCCGACGGCCAGAATCAGCACCTGCAGGCCGAAGACGAAGGAGATCTGCGGCACGATCAGCGGCAGATACAGCAATCCGGCGATCGTCGAGGGCAACCGCACCTCGCCGCCGCGCGCCGCCGGAAACCGGCGGCGGTGGCCTTCGAGCAGCGCGATGACGAGGATAAGCGCCAGCAAGGCGGCGGCCAAGGCGACGACGAAGGTCGTCCAGAGCGGACCCGACGCCCCGGCGAGCGCTCGCCGCCACGTTGTCAGGTCGAAGCTACGCGGCAACAGGTCGGGAAAGCCCCAGAAGCCCGACACCGACCACATGAGCAGCATCGCAAGACCGAGGAAGACCGCCGCGCCCGACAACGCGACCGGCACCGCGGCGAGATCGCGTGCAACCCGATCTTCGGCAAAACGTCTGCCGGTGTGCGCGAGGCATCGGCAGGTCCAGCCCATCGCCCGCTCACCCGCCAGCCAGACGGCAATCACGAACAACGTGGCGCCGAGTTGCAGCATCGCGCCGGCCGACGCCTGAAAGCGCATCGCCAAGTCCGGATCACCCATCCAGCCGAGCAGCCGAACCGCGAGCGGCGCCGGCGTCGAGGGCCCAAGAATCAGCGCCACATCGACCACCGAGGAGGCGAAGGCGGCGACCGCGACGATCGGCAGACGGATCTGCCGGTAGACCGACGGCCAGACCGCCAGAACGAAGCCGGCGATCCGGCCATAGCCGAGCGAGCGGGCGAGCCGCATCCGCTGCTCGGCGTCGGCCTGCGGCAGCGCGGCGAAGGCGACAAGAAGCAGGAACGGCATTTCCTTGGCGACCAGCGCGGCCATCATCGATAGCGCGAACGGATCACCGACGATCAAAAGGTCCGGTGGACGGTCGAAGCCGAGCGCGAAGGCGGCAAGGCGGAAGACCAGTCCGGACGGGGCGATCAGGAACAGGAGGCCGAAGGCCGCCGCCGCGTGGGGCACGGCCAAAGGCGACGCGAGACTCTGGCGGGCGAGGCGGAAGGTGCGCGTGCCGAAGAAGGCGGCGAGAAAGATCGCGACGCCCACCACCGAGACGAAGGTCGTCAGCAGCCCGGACGCGACGCTCAGCGCAACCGACGTGCCGATACCCGGCTCGTTCAGGAGATCGCGAAACGGCTGCAGCGAGACCGTGTCGCCGCCGAGCGCCGGCAGATAGCCGAAGGCCGGCAGGATCGCGCCGGCCAGCCCGACGCCGACCGGGGCGGCGAGGAGGAGAGCGATCAGCCAGGGTATGGAGTCGAGACGTCTCTGTCTCATGGGACGAGGATCTCGACGGACGCGGCGCGCCTCTGTTCTGGTCGGCGGCGTGCCGTCCCGGGCGTTATAGCGGAACCCGTACTCAACTTCCGTAGCGCCGTTTCCACTCCGCCTCGATGCGGGTCATCCAGGAGGCGTCTGGCTCAGGCAGCACCGGGCCAAGATCGGCCGGGGCCAGGGTCGCCACGCCGCGATCGAGATTGGCGAATGCGTCGCGATCCTCCACCGGCAGCTTGTCCATGGCGAGCACGGTGGGATCGCCCCAATATTTTGGATCTTCCTTGCGCAGTTGTGCTTCCGGCGACAGCAAGAAATCTGCGACCACCATCGCCGCTGCCTTGCTCCCCGAATTATAGGGGATCGCGACGAAATGCGTGTTGCCGAGCGTGCCTCCCGGAAAAACGAAGGAGCGCACCGTGTCCGGCAGTTCGCCGGCCGCGATCGCCGCCGAGGCCTCGGCCGGATTGAAGGCGAAGATGATCCCGAGTTCGCCGTCGGCGAGAAGCTGCTTCATCGCCGGATAGTTCTGCGGGTAATCCCGGCCGCCGCGCCACAGCGCCGGGCGGAGCGCGTCGAGCCAGGCCCAGAGCGGCGCCGTCACCGCCGCGAAGGTCGCCTCGTCGACCGGTTTCGCGAGCACGGACGGGTCGTCCGCCTGTTCGATCAACACCTGTTTCAGAAAGCTCGAGCCGATGAAGTCCGGCAGCGCCGGATAGGAGAACTGGCCCGGATTGGCCTTTGCCCATTTAAGCAGCGAGTCGGTGTCCGTCGGCATGTCGGCGACAGGACCGGAGCGCGCGGTGTCGACGAAGAACACCATCTTCGCCCCGCCCCAGGGCGATTCCTGGCCATTGGTCGAGACGGTGGAGTCCGTGGTAACGCTCGGATTGGCGGTATCGACATAGCGCCAGTTTGGCAGCTTGGTGGCAAATCCCTTCGCCAGAAGGCCTTTCTCCTGCATCGAGACGAAATTCTCGCCATTGATCCAGACAAGGTCGACCGAACCGCCGTCGTCCTTGCCAGCGGTCTTTTCGGCAACGACCGCGGCGACGGCGTTCGCCGTATCGTCGAGCTTGACATGGTTCAGCGTAACGCCGAACCGGTCCTTCACCTCGTCGGCGACCCACCGGATGTAATCATTGATGTTCTGGGAGCCGCCCCAGGCGTTGAAATAGACGCTCTGACCCTCGGCCGCGTCCAGAACAGCAGGCCAATCCGACGGATCTGGGTCCGCGGCACTCGCCGGCGGTCCCGCCGAAAGGATCGCCGTTAGCGCAGCTATTCCCAAGCCCCATGCCTTCATCATCCGTCCTTCCGGTTTTCGGTGGACCGCCATCCACATTTGTGCGGCGATCGCCTACATGCGCGCTAGATGAAGCAGCGAACATGCTAAAAGCAACCGAATGCCGCTGTCGCCGGGCAACGTTGACTGCAACGTGATCGCCCGTGACGACCGGACGCCATCGGCGGAGAAGGACCGAACCATGTCGGAGACCATGCGCGACGAGCGCAAGACCCTGGTGCTGACCGGCGCCTCGCGGGGCATCGGCCACGCGACCGTGAAGCGGTTCTCCCGCGAGGGCTGGCGGGTGATCACCTGCTCGCGCCAGGACTTCGCCGACAACTGCCCCTGGCCGGCCGGCCCGGAAGACCACATCCGGGTCGACCTCTCCGACCAGGAGGACGTCGGCTTTGCGGTCTCGGAAATCCGGCGGCGGCTGGAAGCGAATGGTTCCGAACTCCACGCCCTCGTCAACAACGCGGCGATCTCGCCGAAAGGCGACGGCGGCGCCCGGCTGGACTCCATCGGTACGACCATGCACGCTTGGCGCGACGTCTTCCAGGTCAATTTCTTCGCGCCGATCATGCTCGCTCGCGGTCTGTTCAAGGAATTGTCCAAGGCGAAGGGCTCGATCGTCAACATCACTTCGATCGCGGGGGGGCGCGTGCATCCTTTCGCCGGTACGGCCTATGCCACGTCGAAAGCGGCGCTCAACTCGCTGACCCGTGAAATGGCGCATGATTTCGGTCCGGCTGGCATCCGGGTCAACGCGATCGCGCCCGGCGAGATCGAGACGGCGATCCTGTCGCCGGGCACCGAGAAGATGATCGACGACATCCCGCTGCGCCGTCTCGGCCAGACCTCGGAAGTGGCGGACGTCATCTATTTCCTGTGCTCCAGCCAAGCCTCCTACGTCACCGGGTCCGAACTCCACATCAATGGCGGCCAGCACGTGTGACCGCCGCTCGGCGGACATTCCCGCTTCGGCCGAAAGATCCCCGCCGTATCGTCCGCTCAGCCGTGCCGGCCGAGACTGCGGGAGGTGTCGAGCAGCTTGTCGACCAGCGCCTCCAGCGACGTTCGGGCGATGTCGTCGGCAAGCCGGCCGTCGTCGTCGAAACCCGTTGCCGCGTTGGCCACGCTGCATTGCTGGGTAATGACATCGGCGCCGAGCGCCCGCATCACGATACGCAGGGCCTCCAGTCCACGCATGCCGCCGAAGCGACCGGGCGATGCGGAGGCGAGCCCGACCACCAGTCCCTTGAAGGGCTGGATCGGGCGCCCGTTCACCTTGCGGACCCGGCTCACCCAGTCGATGGTGTTCTTCACGAGCGGCACCAGCGAGTGATTGTATTCGGGGCTGACCAGAAGCAACCCGTCCTGCGCCGCGATCCGTTGCGCCAAGAGGTTGGCGTTCTCAGGCACGCCGGCCTCCGCTTCATGGTCGCCGTCGTAAATCGGCAGCGGATAATCGGCGAGGTCGACCAGCGTCACCACCGCGTCGGTCAGCGCCAGCATCCGCGCGGCCTCGGCCGCGAGCCTGCGATTGTGGGAGGCCAGCCGCAGCGAGCCCGCAATGACGAGGATCTTGGCGCTCAAGACTCTGCCGCTCCGGTTTGGCCGGAGCGGTCCTGCGAATAGATCCAGACACGCGCCGGCGGGATATTCCGCCAGACCCTCGGCGAGGCTGACACGGTAAACACGCTCGGCACCGCCTCCACCGGCGGCCCCAGGAGGTAGGAGAGCTGGGTCAGATTACCGCCTGGCAGCAAGCGCGAAAAGTAATCCCGAAACAGCGCCTGACGCTCCGCCTGCGCGAGATTCGCGATCGGAATGGCGAACAGGATCGCGGCGAATTTCTCGCCTCGCCGCGCCCCCAGCGTCGTGTCGAGATCGAAGCCGTCGCCCTGGATCACGTTCACCCGGGGAAACCGCTGGCGCAGCATCCGGGCGAAATTCGGAGTATATTCGATCGCGGTGATGCGCTCCGGGGCGACGCCGTTATCCAGTAGCGCGCGCGTCACCACGCCAAGGCCCGGACCAAGCTCGAGGATCGGGCCGTTAAGCTCGGTCGTCGCGTGGCGCACCATCATCTGACAATAAGCCCGGCTCGACGGCGCGACGGCGCCCATCTTGATCGGATGCCGCACCCAACTGGCGAGAAATCTCGCCCAGTCGGCCGCACTGCTACCCGTACCGCTTTCCGGCGTATTCACATCCCCGTCTCCGGCCATGGACGCTTCCGTCTCGATTCCACCCGACTCGCCCATCGCCGCTACGCGGAGCGATAGACCAACACCCTCGCCGGCGGCAGGTTCCGCTTGATCCACGGGCTGGTCTCAAGACGCGCACCGATCCGGCGCGGCTTCACAGGGACGGTGAGAGCATAGGAAAACTGGATGAACGGGGCGTCCGGCCGCATCCGGGCCAAGGCGCCGCCGACGACCAGTTCGCGTTTTTCGTCCGGCTTGGTGAACAGCGGCAGACCGGAAATGACCGCCTCCAGGCGTCGGCCGGCGAGAGCCTTGTCCAACGCTTGGCTGGGCGCATAGGCGTCCCCCTGGATGACATGCGCCGCCGGAAAACGCGCCCGCAACAGGACGCAGAACTCTGGTGAAAATTCGACCAGGATCAGCGCCGATTCCGGCACGCCGCGCTCGATCAGACACTGGGTGACGACGCCGGTGCCGGGACCAAGCTCGAGAACCCGGGAGTTGTCGTCGAAGCGGGCCGGATCGGGAACGAAGGCGGCCATGGCGGCCCCAAGCGCGCGTGAGGACGGCGACACCGCCCCCATGACCAGCGGCCGCTGCAACCAGCCCCTGAAAAACCGGGCCTCGTCGCTGACCTTCGGGCGCGCCCGGGAACGCAAAGCCTTCAGGCGGTCGCGGGCACGCAGAGGAGGACGCGGTTCCAGAGTTCCCAACACGTGCACACACTCCCGTAACGCGCGAAGCCTTGGCTCCGGTTTCCTGCTGATGCCCGGCCCCTTGTAACGAATTCTTGACGAAAAGGTCGACCGTTTCGTTTCGCTCCCCCCGGGCGGGGCTCAGGTCTCGCTGAGATGCTCGAAAAACTCTTTCATCCGAGCGAAAAACCCGGTTGATTGGGGCGAATTCTCGGACGAGGAAATTTCCTCGAACTCCTCCAGAAGCTCCCGCTGGCGACGCGAGAGCTTCTGCGGAGTCTCGATCGTCACCTGGATAAAGAGATCGCCGACCTGCGGCGAACGCAGCACCGGCATGCCCTTGCCCCGCACTCGGAACTGCTTACCGGTCTGGGTGCCGTCCGGCACCTTCACACGGGTGGTATTGCCATCCAGCGTGGAGACATCGAAATGCCCGCCAAGTGCAGCGGTGGTCATCGACATGGGCGCCTGGCAGAACAGATCGGCGCCGTCGCGCTGGAAGAATTCGTGCGGTTTGACCGACAGGAAGATGTAGAGGTCGCCGGCGGGGCCGCCGCGAAGGCCGGCTTCGCCCTCGCCCGCGAGACGGATGCGCGTTCCGTCCTCGATGCCGGCCGGAATGTTGACCGACAGCTTGCGCTCCTCGGGCAGGCGACCGTCGCCGCCACATTTGCCACAGGGGTCGGCGATCACCTGGCCACGGCCCTGGCAGGACGGACAGCTTCGTTCGATCGAGAAGAAGCCTTGCGCGGCCCGCACGCGGCCGATGCCACCGCAGGTCGAACAGGTTTTCGGGCTGGAGCCGGGACGGGCGCCGGTGCCGGTGCATTCGTCGCACTGGATCGTCGTCGGCACACCGATCTCGGCGGTCTTGCCGGCGAACGCCTCCTCCAGGCTGATGTCCATATTGTAGCGAAGATCCGAGCCGCGCTCGCGGCCACCGCTGGGCTGGCGCCCGCGCGAGCGGCCGCCCATCATCTCGCCGAAGATGTCGTCGAAGATGTCGGCCATGGATGAGGAGAAATCGCCGCGGAAACCGGCGGCGCCGTTGCCGTTCTGGAACGCTGCATGACCGAAGCGGTCGTAGGCCGAGCGCTTCTGCTGGTCTTTCAGCACCTCGTAGGCTTCGCCGAGTTCCTTGAACTTCCCCTCCGCCTCGGCGTCGCCGGGATTGCGGTCGGGGTGATATTGCA
This sequence comes from Aurantimonas sp. E1-2-R+4, assembly GCF_036549515.1. Lineage (NCBI taxonomy): Bacteria > Pseudomonadati > Pseudomonadota > Alphaproteobacteria > Hyphomicrobiales > Aurantimonadaceae > Aurantimonas > Aurantimonas sp. E1-2-R+4. The sequence goes on from NZ_JAZHLK010000066.1 coordinate 13,446, forward strand.
TCGCGAGCTTGCGAAATGCGACCTTCAGTCCCTTCTCGTCGACGTCCCTGGAGACGCCGAGCATTTCGTAGTAATCGACCTTCATTCACGCTTCCATCGGTTCTTCGGCGGGCGAATCGGGGCAAACGCCTCCGGCGTCCGGCATCGGGGGCGCCGCGATCCTTCGATGTAGGAACGGATGGCTTGCGATACCATAGCGGCAGGTCGGATGAAAAGCGCCGCGATCGCGACGACTACCTCCGCGCACCCGCCCGCTGTCGGGCAATTTCGTCTCTGGCGATCCAATTTTAGCGCGGCGCGGTCGCGCTCTCACTCAGGCCGAAGCGGCGCCCGCGGGCTTCGGTGAAGATGCGCGCCGCGGCCCGGCGATCAGATTGCCGAAGCGGCGCTCCAGATAGCGATCGGATAGCATGGCGATCGCCACGGTGGCAGCCATCGGCACCGTCCAATAGACGTAGAAATCCACGATATCGAGCTGACCCAACCAGCGATCCCAGACAACTGTCAGGAACAGGAACTCCATGACGGGATGCCAGAGATAGATGCCGAAGGCGACGCGGGTAAACGGCATGAGCCGGGCGAGCACGCCGGTGGAAGCCGGCCGGGCGGTCTCGGCAAGCGCCGTCGCCGTCAGCGAGGTGGCGAGAAGGGCCAGCGTCAGATAGGGGGTGGTCTGGTCGATCATCGTCGCGACGGCGGCAGCGAACAACATCAGGCCAGGCCAATGCGAGCGGATATCGATCGACCGGCGGCCCACCAGGACGGCAATAATCGCACCCATGACGAAATCGGCGAAAGCGCGATAGGCTCCGAGCGTGTCGGCGCTCGTCCAGTGCCCCGACGGAAAGACGCCGCGCCAGGAGGCATATTCCAGCGCCGCCACCCAGATCGCCAACATCAGGACGAGGCCACGCAGCCCCTTCCAGCGAAACATCACCAGGATCAGCGGAAACAAGGCGTAGGAAAAGAACTCGGCGCTGACCGACCAGGACACATAATTGAGCGCGAGACCGCTTGTCGTGCCGAGCGCGTGCAGGGCGAGCAGATGCTGGGGCAGCGCGGCGAGCTCGCGCGCGAACGGGTAGTGGTCGGCCCCCGCTAGAAGGGCCGCCAGCGCGACGGCGGCAAAGAACATCGTGACGATGAAATGCAGCGGGTAGAGGCGGGCGACGCGTCGGCGCATGAAGTCGCGATAGTCGGCGGCCGAGCGGATCTGATCGGCGTAGCGCGTGGCGATGAAGAACCCCGAGATCATGAAGAACATGTCGAGGAGCGGTAAAAGCCGGCGCAGGAACTCGGTGCCCGTCTCGGCGCCATAGGGCGCGGAATACAGGAAATGATAGGCCATCACCAGCATTGCGGCGACAAACCGCCAGCAGTCGAACACGCGGTAATACAAGGCCAAGCTCCCGCCAGCATCGTCGGTTTACCGACAAGCGCCATGGCGACGGCGCCTGCGTTCAACCTTGGATAGGCACGCAGACACGCGACACTGCAAGCCAAGCCTTGAGAACTGGTTAACCTTTGCAGGGGCATCCCCCTCCAAACGCAAAGAGCCCCGGCGCTGACGCCGGGGCTCCTGACTGTTCAAAACCGGCCCCAGACCCGTCTGGTCCAGGCCGCGTCCGCTGCCCTGCGAAAGGTCAGGCAGACTTCTTCTGGTCCTCTTCGCCGTCGACTTCCTCGAAGTCGGCGTCGACCACGTCGTCCTTGGCGGCGGCTTCGGCGTCGGCCTCACCCGCTTCGCCGGCCGGCTGCTCGGCCTGGGCGGCTTCGTACATGGCCTGACCGAGCTTCATCGAAACCTCGGCGAGACGATCGCTCTTGGTCTTAATCGTCTCGGCGTCGGCTTCTTCCTTCTGGAGTTCGGCCTTCAGATCGTCGATCGCCGAGCGGATGGCGGCGCGATCCTCCTCGGAGACCTTGTCGCCATAGTCCTCGAGCGACTTCTCGGCCGAATGCACCAGGCTCTCGGCCTGGTTCTTCGCCTCGACGCCCGCGCGCCGCTTCTTGTCTTCCTCGGCGTGACTCTCGGCGTCCTTGACCATCTGCTCGATGTCGGCGTCGCTGAGGCCACCGGACGCCTGGATGGTGATCCGCTGCTCCTTGTTGGTGCCCTTGTCCTTGGCCGAAACATTGACGATGCCGTTGGCGTCGATGTCGAAGGTTACCTCGATCTGCGGGATGCCGCGCGGTGCCGGCGGAATGCCCTCAAGATTGAAGCGGCCGAGCGACTTGTTGTCGGCCGCCATTTCGCGCTCACCCTGATAGACCTGGATGGTGACGGCGTTCTGGCTGTCCTCGGCGGTCGAGAAGACCTGGCTCTTCTTGGTCGGGATCGTGGTGTTGCGGTCGATCAGGCGGGTGAACACCCCGCCCAGCGTCTCGATGCCGAGCGACAGCGGCGTCACGTCGAGCAGCAGCACATCCTTGACGTCGCCCTGCAGAACGCCGGCCTGGATCGCCGCGCCCATGGCCACGACCTCGTCCGGGTTGACGCCCTTGTGAGGCTCCTTGCCGAAGAATTTCTTCACCGTCTCCTGAATCTTCGGCATGCGCGTCATACCGCCGACCAGCACGACCTCGTCAATGTCCGCAGCGGTCAGACCGGCATCCTTGAGCGCCGATTTGCAGGGGCCCACGGTGCGCTGGACGAAATCGTCGACGAGGCTCTCATATTTGGAGCGCGTCAGCTTCATCGTCAGGTGCTTCGGACCGGACTTGTCGGCGGTGATGAACGGCAGATTGATCTCGGTCTGGCTGGCCGATGAGAGTTCGATCTTGGCCTTTTCGGCGGCCTCCTTGAGGCGCTGCAGCGCGAGCTTGTCGCCCTTAAGGTCGATACCCTGGTCCTTCTTGAACTCGGCCGCGAAATATTCGACGAGACGCATGTCGAAATCTTCACCGCCGAGAAAAGTGTCGCCATTGGTCGACTTCACCTCGAAGACGCCGTCGCCGATCTCCAGGATCGACACGTCGAAGGTGCCGCCGCCGAGATCGTAGACCGCGATGGTCTTGCCGTCATTCCGGTCGAGGCCGTAAGCGAGCGCCGCCGCGGTCGGCTCGTTGATGATGCGCAGCACTTCGAGGCCGGCGATCTTGCCGGCGTCCTTGGTCGCCTGGCGCTGGGCGTCGTTGAAATAGGCCGGGACGGTGATGACCGCCTTCTCGACCTTCTCGCCGAGATAGGCCTCGGCGGTTTCCTTCATTTTCTGAAGGATCATGGCGGAGATCTGCGAGGGCGAGTATTTCTCGCCATTGGCCTCGACCCAGGCATCGCCATTGGACCCCTCGACGATGGCGAAAGGCACCATCTTCTTGTCCTTGGCCACGGTCGGATCTGCGTAGCGGCGGCCGATCAGCCGCTTGACCGCGAACAGGGTGTCCTCAGGATTGGTCACCGCCTGGCGCTTGGCCGGCTGGCCGACCAGACGCTCGCCGTCATCGGTGAACGCGACCATGGACGGCGTCGTGCGCGCACCCTCGGCGTTCTCGATGACCTTGGCGTTCTTGCCGTCCATGACGGCGACACAGGAATTGGTGGTGCCAAGGTCGATACCGATTACCTTCGCCATGAATATTCTCCTTCTTGAGCGAGCCGCCCGGGACCCTCGAAGAGGCGTTCCGGAAAGGGCAGCCCCCGAAATTCTTGGAAGTGCCGCAGAGCCGGAGCCTTGAGACGAACCGGTTTTGCGGGGCTGGCGGCTATATATGAAGTGCAATTTGGGGGTGCAAGTCGACCGGTGGCGGTTTCCTCGGCGGCGACCGGCGCGGCCCCGCCCGGGTCGCGGCATCCGCGTTGGCGGGGAAAAACGCGCTGGCCCGGCTGCAGCGCCACCCTATTTGGTTATGCGAGGCCCAAAACGCGGCCTTTTTACGGGGCTTGGGCAAAGGAGCATCAGCCATGAACGGTATCATCTATCTCGTCGGACTCGTGGTCGTCGTCGCCGTGATCCTGTCCTTCCTCGGCGTGTTTTAGGGTAGCAGCGCGACGATTCACCCGGCCGTGCCGCTGGCCCACGGTGTCCTTGCGTCTGTCTGGCGGTGCAGTCGCGCCCGGCCGCCTGAGCCAATGCTCGGGGTAGCCAGACGCGGCTCTGCGGCCAGATCGCGTGCCGGCGGATGCGCGGAACGACGGCGTCCGTCGGGACATCGGCTGCGCACGCGATGATCGGACAAACCTGCCCTGACGCGGGGCCGGGCGCAGCCTGCCGGCATCCCGCAGTCATGGCGCCATGTGCCGACAAATATTTGGAATCTGTTGGCGACCTCCCGCTTGCGGGGCGTTGCGAACGGGCGCACACTCGCGAGATAGAATTTCTTCTGGAGACGACGATGCGGACTGTTATTGCAATGGCAATCCTGGGTGTGATGGCCGCCAGTCCGGCATTTGCGGACTCAACCACAGGGACCGTGGCCGCGTTCGATCGCGTCGACCATATCCTGGTGCTCAACGACAAGACCATCTGGGATCTGTCGCCGGTCATCGACCTCGTGCCGGAGGATCTGAGATCCGGTGACAAGATCAAGATCACCTACACCTCCGCTGGCGACAACGGCTGGGGCAAGGTCGACTCGATCTCCGCCGTCGAAAAATAGGTCTGACGGTCGCTCCGCCGGCCCGGACATTTGATTTCCGGGCGGTGCCGAACTGGATGCAGTCCGGGGCCGGCCGGACGCGGTATGGTCGCCGCGTGGTCAGCCATGCCCTGATGGAGCGCGCCGTGGGACAGGCGCCCACCCGGGATTTGGGCAAGGCGTCGCTCCGGCAGTAGGCCTACCCTCTCAGGCCAGCAGACGCGCGATCTGATAGATCGCCAATCCGCAGATCAGCGCGCCGACGAGGCGAAGCAGCGGTTTTTCCGGGATGATCCGGACCGCGTAGGCCGCCAGCGGGGCCGCCATGACGCCACCCAGAATGAGCCCGCCGACCGCCACCGCGTTGCCTGTCATATCGGCTTCCTCCCAGCGGCCGGTCAGGAGCGCGGCGCTTCACTACAAGGCTTGCATGCCACGCGCCCCCACGCCGGCTCGCGCGAGAAGATTCGGCCGTTCGATCGCGGCCGAAAAAGCGGCCCGCAGCCTTCCTTGGGCGAGCGGGCGGGGACCGAACACCTAGCCCAACGCTGCCTTGTTGATGCCGCCCTCGGCCAGCTTCGTCATGTGGGCATCGCCGTGATAAGTCGCGTCCAGGCATTTCTGCAGCTTGTGGGCATCGTCCTTCAGGTCGAGACGCTTGGCGAAGGCGACAAGACAGCCATAGCCGGCGATCGCGTAGTGGGCCATGCGCTGATACTGGCTGATGATCATCGCGTCACGGGCGTCGGGGTCGGAAATGTCTTCCTGTATGCCGTGCGCTCTGGCTTCCTTGACCAAACCCTCCATGCCCTTGCAGAATTCCTCGCCAGGCTTGGCGTCATGCGCCGCTATAACCGCCTTCAACGTTTCCAGCCCCTTCTCGATGCCGTCGACGCCGGCCTGAAGAGCCTTCTTCAAACCATCGTTATGGGCGGCGCCGGCCAGTTCGCGTGTCACCTTCGCCGCCTGTGTGTCAGCGCTGTGAACATCTTGAAGCTGGTCGAGATAGATGTCCTTGAGATTGGCGAGTGCCATCGGTCGGCTCCTTGGTTTGATTTCCCGAAGGCTAGAGCATCCGGCGAATAATTTGAATCGACGGGTTCCCATTTGATGTTCGGTTTGATTCTCTGTGAGCAGGAGGTGCTCTATGGGAAAGGCTGTTTCATCAGATTTGCGG
>NZ_JAZHLK010000067.1:0-19069 GCF_036549515.1 Aurantimonas sp. E1-2-R+4
AGCGAGTTGCCCCAGTAGATGTGGTTGTCGATCAGCGCCGACAGAAGGTTGTGCGCGCTGGTGATGGCGTGGAAGTCACCGGTGAAGTGGAGGTTCATCTCCTCCATCGGCACAACCTGGGCATAGCCGCCGCCGGCCGCGCCGCCCTTCATGCCGAAGCACGGACCGAGCGAGGCCTCGCGGATACACACCGCCGCCTTCTTGCCAATCGAATTCAGCCCGTCGCCGAGCCCGACCGTCGTCGTCGTCTTGCCCTCGCCGGCCGGCGTCGGGTTGATCGCCGTCACCAGGATCAGCTTGCCGTTCGGCTTGTCCGCCTGACGGGCGATGAAATCCGCCGAAACCTTGGCCTTGTCATGCCCATAAGGCACCAAATCCTCGAGCCCGATCCCCAGCTTCGCCCCGATCTCCTGGATCGGCAGCTTCTTCGCCTCGCGGGCAATCTCAATGTCGGTCTTGAACGCCATAATAATATCTTTTCCCGAGTTATGATCCGAGGATGTCGCCGGCGGAAAGGCCCGCCGATGCGGCCCAGTCGGCCGCCGGCTGCTTGTCTCCGCCCGCAGGACGAACGCGTTTGATGATGATGCGGCCACCGTTACCCTGAACGGTTACGCCTTCCGCCGAGACCTCGACGATTTGTCCAGCCGTTCCCTCGCCGTCGGCGCGGGCCGAGTCGTAGATCTGGACGGTGTCGCCCTTGTGGGTCGTCCAGGCGCCTGGCGTCGGGTTGGCCGCGCGGATGATGTTGTACTGGTCGGCGACCGGCTTCGCCCAGTCGACTTCCGCGTTCGCCTTCTTGAACCAGCTCTCGTAGGAGCCCTGGTCGAGCCGCTGGTCGTGCTTGAGGATAACCCCCGCCTTCACCAGGTCGAGGCTCTCCATCATGGCATCGACGCCCATCGGGAAAAGCTTCTTGAAGTAGACGTCGCCCAAGGTTTCGTCCGGTCCGATCGCGCAGGTTTTCTGCAGCAGGATCGGACCTTCATCGAGCCCGTCATCGGGCCAGAAGATGGTGAGTCCAGTCTGCTCCCTGCCCATCGCGATGGGCCAGTTGATCGAGCTCGGCCCACGATGATGGGGGCAGAGCGATGGGTGATACTGGAACGTTCCGAATTTCGGCGCGTCGCGCACCGCCTCCGGTACGAACAGCAGCACATAGGCCATCATGCAGACGTCAGCGTCGAAGGACTGCATCAATTCCAGCGCTTCGGGCGTCTTCCAGGAAGCCGGCTGATGCAGCGCGATCCCCTTTTCCCGGGCCAGTTCGGCCAACGGGTCCTCTGGCTTGCCTTCCTTCGTGGGGGCGGTGCAGACCGCGACGACATCTTCGCCGCGCTCCAGCAACCGTTCCAGAACGGCCTTACCAAAGGCTTGTTGGCCGTGAACTACGATACGCATATTTCCTCCCTGAACGGCACGGCTTTATCGCTGCGTCCGTTTTATTCCGCTGCTTCCGCCTTGACGTCTCCCACGGCGCCCGAGCCGATGACCCGTTTGAGGTCGTCGCCACGATAGCCAAGCACATCCGACAGGATTTCCGCCGTGTGTTCACCCAACAGCGGCGAGCGGAGCACTTCCGCAGGGCTGTCCGACAGTTTGATCGGGCAGCCGACGCTGAGATATTCGCCGCGCTCGGGATGAGCGACGCGGACCATTGTTCCGGTCGCGTAAAGCCCTTCATCCTCGGCGATTTCTTTCATGGAAAGGATCGGCCCGACAGGAATGTCCAGCGGATTGCAGATATCCATGATCTCGAACTTGGTCTTGGTCTTGGTCCACTCCTCGATGGTCGAGAAGATCTCGTTGAGCTTGTCGAGCCGCTCCGGCGGCTTGGCATAGCCTGCCTGGGTCTTCCACTCCGGCTTGTCGATGACGTCGCAGACCTTTTCCCAGGCCGCGGCCTGGATGATGAAATAGGTGTAGGCGTTGGGATCCTGTTCCCAGCCCTTGCATTTGAGAATGCGGCCGGGCTGGCCGCCGCCGGAATCATTGCCGGCGCGCGGCGTCGCTTCGCCGAAGGGGATGCCCTCGCCATACTGCGAGTATTCCTTCAGCGGACCCTTTTCCAGGCGCTGCTGATCGCGCAGTTTCACCCGGGCAAGATTGAGCACGGAGTCCTGCATCGCGCAGGAGACCTTCTGGCCCCGCCCCGTCTTCTCGCGCTGGAACAGGGCGGTCACGATACCGAGACACAAATGCAGTCCCGTGCCGGAATCGCCGATCTGCGCGCCTGTCACCAAAGGCGGGCCGTCGAGGAAACCGGTCGTCGAAGCCGAACCGCCAGCGCACTGCGCGACGTTCTCGTAGACCTTACAGTCGGCATATTTACCCGGGCCGAAGCCCTTGATCGACGCCATGATGATGCGCGGGTTGATCTGCTGGATCCGCTCCCAGGAAAAGCCCATCCGATCCAGCGCGCCGGGCGCGAAGTTCTCCACCAGGACGTCGCATTCCTCGACCAGCCGGGTCAGCACTTCCTTGCCGGTAGCGTTCTTGGAATCGAGCTCGATCGACCGCTTGTTGTGGTTGAGCATGGTGAAATAGAGGCTATCGGCACCCGGTACGTCGACCAACTGCTTGCGCGTCGCGTCGCCCACGCCCGGCCGTTCCACCTTGATGACGTCCGCTCCAAACCAGGCCAGCAACTGCGTGCAGGTCGGTCCGGACTGGACATGGGTGAAATCCAGGATCTTGATGCCTTCCAGTGCCTTCATGGCGGGTACCTGCTGTTCTGAGTTCAATCGGCGGCGTTGACGCTATTTCTTGGCAACGACGCTTTGTGGGTTGAGATTGCCGATGCGGCCGCTCTCGGTGCCGGCCTTTTCGTCGATCTCCGCGTTGATGAGCGTAGGCTTACCGGAATCCATCGCTTCATTGACGGCGCGGCGCAGTTCGTCCGGCGTCGTGGCGTAGACGCCGACGCCGCCGAACGCTTCCATCATCTTGTCGTAGCGAGCATTCTTGACGAAGACGGTCGTCGCGGCGTCCGCCCCGCCGGTCGGATTGACGTCGGTGCCGCGATAGATGCCGTTGTTGTTGAAGACAACGATGCAGACCGGCAAATTATACCGGCAGATCGTCTCCACCTCCATGCCGGAGAAACCGAAGGCGCTGTCGCCCTCGATTGCCAGCACCGGCTGGCCGGTCTCGATTGCTGCCGCGATGGCGGTGCCCATGCCGACGCCCATGACGCCCCAAGTGCCGACGTCGAGCCGCTTGCGAGGTTTGTACATGTCGATGATCGACCGAGCGAAATCCAGCGTGTTGGCGCCCTCATTGACGAGGATGGCGTCGGGACGCTCCTTGATGATGGTCTTCAGGGCGCCCAACGCGCCATGGAAATCCATTGGCGAATTGTTGTTCATCAGCCGCGGCGCCATCTTGGCGACGTTGGCCTCGACCTTCTCCCGGATCATGTCGGTCCAACTGGCGGGCGGGGCCTGCCAGCTACCATCCATGCCAGCGAGCAGCGCGGAAACGCAGGAGCCGATATCGCCGACCAGAGGGGCCGCGATCTCAACATTGCTGTCCATTTCCTTCGGCTCGATATCGATCTGGACGAACTTCTTCGGCTCGGAGCCCCACTGCTTGCCCTTGCCGTGCGACAGTAGCCAGTTGAGGCGGGCGCCGATCATCACGACGACATCGGCTTCCTTAAGCACCAGCGAGCGCGCGGCGCCCGCCGATTGCGGATGCGTATCGGGAAGCAGTCCCTTGGCCATGCTCATCGGCAGGTAGGGAATGCCGCTGTTTTCGACCAGCGCGCGGATCTCGTCGTCGGCCTGGGCATAGGAGGCGCCCTTGCCGAGGATGATCAATGGCTTCTTCGCCCCCTTGATCACATCCAGCGCGCGGGCGACGGCATCCGGCGCGGGCAGTTGCTTGGGGGCCGGATCGATGACTTTGACCAGCGACTTGGCACCAGCCGCCGCGTCCATGACCTGGCCGAACAACTTCGCGGGCAGATCGAGATAGACGCCGCCGGGACGCCCCGAGACCGCCGCCCGAATGGCCCGGGCGATACCGATGCCGATATCCTCGGCGTGCAGGATGCGGTAGGCCGCCTTGCACAGGGGCTTGGCGATCGCCAGTTGGTCCATCTCCTCGTAGTCGCCCTGCTGAAGATCGACGATCTCGCGCTCGGACGAGCCGGAAATCTGGATCATCGGCCAGCAATTGGTGGTGGCGTGCGCCAAAGCCGTCAGACCATTCAGGAAGCCAGGCGCCGAAACCGTCAGGCAGATGCCGGGCTTTTGCGTGAGATAGCCGGCGATGGCCGCGGCGTTGCCGGCATTCTGTTCGTGCCGGAACGAGATGACGCGCATCCCCTCCGCTTGTGCCATGCGACCGAAATCGGTGATCGGGATGCCCGGAACACCATAGATCGTATTGATGTCGTTGAGCTTGAGCGCGTCGATGACAAGGTGAAACCCATCCGTCAGCGCCTGCTGCGCATCGGCCTCAGCGACATCCGTTTCCGTGCTTTTCGCTACTGCTGACATTCTGTTTCCTCCCGGAAGCCCCTCGGCTGGGTCGACCTCGCAGTCGACCTCGTCTGTGACATGCGAAACCGTTCAACCGGCCTCAATGCGTTTACGATTCAGCGATTCAATGCGAACCCAGGCGGCCCGCACATGATCATGCAGTTTCATGGTGTGCTCACGCACCAGGCGGCTGGCGACATCGGCGTCGCGCGCCTCAAGCGCCTCGACGATCTCCATGTGGTCGACCACCGATCGCGTCGCCCGGTCGTTTTCGCCCATCGCCCGCCGGCGCACGGCATGCATGTGCTGGAACAGACCGTCGGCCGTCGACTTGAGCAGCGCGCAGCCGGACAGCTCCAGAATGCGCTGGTGGAACACGATATTGGCTTCCGAATATTCCTCGATGTCGGCGCGCGCGGCATGGGTACTGTGCTTCATCGCGAATTTGCGCAAGGAGCCAAGCTCCGTCCCCGAGGCACGCTCAGCGGCGAGCCGGGCCGCCATGCTTTCCAGCGCCGCCCAAGTGACGACCATCTCCAGCACTTCGTTCATGGACTTGCGCTTGACGAACACCCCTTTGCGCGGAAGGATTTCTACAAAACCCTCCTGCGCCAATCGCGCCAAGGCTTCGCGAATGGGCGTGCGCGATATTCCCAACTGCCCAGCGATGGTGCGCTCATCGAGACGCAGATCGGCGCCTTCGTCGTAGATATTCATGTCAAGGATGGCTTCGCGGAGCACGTCGTAGGTGTGATCCTTCAGCGTGAAGTTCACGGCGATCGGCGTCAGCTTGCTGGTAATCGACACAGTCCGAACGCCTCCCCTACTTCGCACCCCGGCATCTGTCGAAAGGGCGTCAAGCCGCTTGCGTGTGCCTTATGTGGTATACCATACATCGGAGCGAGAATGCGTCAATGGGGCAATTGGGGAATTGCTGTGGGGAACGGGGAAAGCCAGTGATTGCAAGGGTTAGGGGCATTAGAATTCCAAATTTTCTGCCTTTCTCTTGACGGTATCTGGCGTATGGCATACCAGTTGACAGACATTTGTCGACGGTTTCACCCGTCTAAGGGGAGGACGGAATGCATGTTGATCAGAGCTAAGGATTCCGCTCTCGTCGTTATCGACATGCAGGAACGGCTGGTGCCGGCCATGTTGGCGCCAGCGCGTACTTTGAAGAATGCCGCACTGCTGATCGAGGCCGCGCGCGAAGTCGGTGTCCCGGTGCTGTTGACCGAGCAATATCCGGCGGGACTGGGCCATACGATGGCGGAGCTCGCGTCCGTCGCAACCGGCTTCCCAGTCTTCGAGAAAGTGCATTTTTCCTGCATGGAAGACAGCGCGTTTTCGTCAGCCCTGACCGCTCTCGGACGGCAGCAGATCATCCTGGCGGGAATGGAAGCGCATATCTGCGTCGTGCAGACGGCCGCGAGCCTGCTTGAGGCGGGATATCAGGTTTTCGTTGCGTCGGACGCGACAGCGTCGCGATCGGCCGAGAGCGAACACGCCTGCCTGCAAAGGCTCGGCGCGGCCGGCGTCGGCATCGTCACCAGTGAAATGGTCGTCTTCGAATGGCTCGGCAAAGCCGGCACGCCCTCCTTCAAGAAGATGCTGCCCAGAATCAAATAGCCAATCACCACTATCCGGGGGGATTTCCCAGACATGAACATCCACGAATATCAGGCCAAGCAAGTTCTCAAGGGTTTTGGGGCGCCGGTCGCGGCGGGCGTGGCGATCACCGAGGCCTCGCAGGCCGACGCCGCGGCGCGGCAGTTGCCGGGGCCGGTCTATGTGGTCAAGAGCCAGATCCACGCCGGCGGCCGCGGCAAGGGCAAGTTCACCGAACTCGGTGAGGACGCCAAGGGCGGCGTCCGGCTGGCCAAATCGATCGAGGCCGTCGTCGCCGACGTCAAAGAGATGCTCGGCAATACGCTGGTCACCAAGCAGACCGGCCCCGCCGGCAAGCAGGTCAACCGCCTCTATATCGAGGACGGCGCCGATATCGACCGTGAGCTCTATCTGTCGCTGCTCGTCGACCGCACGGTCGGCCGCGTCGCCTTCGTCGTCTCGACCGAGGGCGGCATGGACATCGAGGCGGTGGCCGAGGCAACGCCGGAGAAAATCCACAATGTCGCGATCGACCCGCTCGCCGGTGTGACCGCAGCCGACGCCACCAGGCTCTGCGACGCGTTGAAGCTCGACGGGCCGGCCCGCGCCGACGGGATGACGCTCTTTCCGATCCTCTACAAGGCCTACACCGAGAAGGACATGAGCCTTCTCGAGATCAACCCGCTGATTGTCTTGAAGGACGGGCATCTGAGGGTGCTCGACGCCAAGGTGTCGTTCGACGGCAACGCGCTCTACCGCCACGACGACATCAAGGCGCTGCGCGACGAATCGGAAGAGGACGCCAAGGAGATCGAGGCGTCGAAGCACGATCTGGCCTATGTGGCGCTCGACGGCGACATCGGCTGCATGGTCAACGGCGCCGGTCTCGCCATGGCGACGATGGACATCATCAAGCTGTACGGCAAGGAGCCGGCGAACTTCCTCGACGTCGGCGGCGGCGCGACCAAGGAAAAGGTCACCGAGGCGTTCAAGATCATCACCTCGGACCCGAACGTCAAAGGCATCTTGGTCAATATCTTCGGCGGCATCATGCGCTGCGACGTGATCGCCGAGGGCGTCGTCGCGGCGGTCAAGGAAGTCGGGCTGAAAGTGCCGCTGGTGGTGCGGCTGGAAGGCACCAATGTCGACAAGGGCAAGGCGATCCTCAACGACAGCGGCCTGGCCATCACCGCCGCCGACGATCTCGACGACGCGGCGCAGAAAATCGTCAAGGCCGTGGGTTGAATCGTTTCCTCGGCGGGCGGCACCCTCCCGTCGCCCGCCTCTTTTCTTCTGCTTCCAGCTGATTGACCCTAACGGAGTCTCGCGAAAACCATGTCCATACTCGTCGACAAGAACACCAAGATCATCGTCCAGGGTCTGACCGGCAAGACCGGCTCGTTCCACACCGAACAGGCACTGGCTTATCATGGCACCCAGATGGTCGCCGGCACCCATCCCAAGAAGGGCGGCGAGATGTGGCAGGGCAGCGCCGACGGCCGCGCCGTCGAACTGCCGATCTTCGCCTCGGTGGGGGAGGCGAAAGCCAAGACCGGCGCCGACGCCAGCGTGATCTACGTGCCGCCGGCGGGCGCGGCCGCCGCGATCGAGGAGGCGATCGCCGCCGAGATCGGCCTGATCGTCTGCATCACCGAAGGCATCCCGGTGATGGACATGGTCAAGGTCAAGGCCAGGCTCGACACATCCAAATCCCGGCTGCTCGGGCCGAACTGCCCCGGCGTGTTGACCCCCAACGAGTGCAAGATCGGCATCATGCCGGGCAACATCTTTAAGAAGGGCAATGTCGGGATCGTGTCGCGGTCGGGCACGTTGACCTACGAGGCGGTGTTCCAGACCACCAGCGCGGGGCTCGGCCAGACGACGGCGGTCGGCATCGGCGGCGATCCGGTCAAGGGCACCGAGTTCATCGACATGCTGGAGCTGTTCCTGGCCGACGACGAAACGCAGTCGATCATCATGATCGGCGAGATCGGCGGCGCGGCCGAGGAAGAGGCGGCGCAGTTCCTGAAGGACGAGGCGAAGAAGGGCCGCTCGAAGCCGACGGTCGGCTTCATTGCCGGGCGGACGGCGCCGAAGGGCCGCACCATGGGCCATGCCGGGGCGGTGGTTTCCGGCGGCAAGGGCGGCGCCGAGGACAAGATCGCGGCGATGGAAGCCGCCGGCATCCGCGTCTCGCCCTCCCCCGCACAACTCGGCAAAACCCTCGTCGAACTCCTCAAAGGCTGACGACGGGGCGTTCACCGCTCGGTTGGGCGCGATCTCGCGATTTGATACCGCGTCCCTTTCCCCGTTAAAGCATCCGACGACGAGATGGCCCCCACGTGGGGCCATCATGCGTGGTTCAACAACCGAGGAGACAGCCGCGATGCCCGAGTCGATGAAAACAATCGAAATGCGCGAGGCCGGCGCGCCGGATGTCCTGGAAATCGGCTCCCGTCCCGTTCCCATTCCTGCCGCTCACGAAGTGCTGGTCAAGGTCACCGCCGCTGGCATCAACGGCCCCGACCTCGTGCAGCGGCGCGGTCACTATCCACCCCCCAAGGGCGCGTCCGATCTGTTGGGGCTCGAAGTCTCGGGCGAAATTGCCGCGCTCGGCGCGGACGTGACGGCCTGGTCCGTCGACGACAAGGTCTGCGGGCTGACCAATGGCGGTGGCTACGCCGAATATGTGACGATCGACGCCGGCCATTGCCTGCCGATACCGGAGGGCGTCAGCGACATCGACGCCGCCGGCCTGTGCGAAACCTTCTTCACCGTCTGGAGCAATTGCTTTCTCGGCCGCGAATCTACCAAAGGCCAGATCTTCCTGGTTCATGGCGGCGCCGGCGGCATCGGCTCAACCGCCACCCAGTTGGGCGCGGCGCTCGGCATGCGCGTCTTCACCACCTGCGCTAACGCTGACGACGCGGCATTCTGTATCGCCAATGGCGCGGAACGGGCGATCGACTACACCAAGGAAGATTTTGTCGAAGTCGTCCGCGCGGCAGGCGGTGCGAACCTGATCCTGGATATCATCGGCGGGCCTTACATTGCCCGCAACATCAAGGCCGCCAAGGCCGACGGCCATATCGTGCAATTGGCTTTCAACGCCGGTTCGAAGGTCGAAATCGACCTGATGCCGGTTATGCTCAAGCGTCTGACCTATACCGGCTCGACGCTGCGTAGCCGTCCCGACGCGTTCAAGGCGGCGGTGGCGGCCGATCTCAAAGAAAAAGTCTGGCCGCTGTTCGCCGACGGCACGCTGAAAACCAAGACCCATGCCGTGCTGCCGTTCGAGCAAGCGGCCGAGGCGCATAAGATGATGGAAGCGGCCACCCATCGCGGCAAGATCCTGCTGACACCGTAACGCTCCGCGGACCTGCCCGGAAACGACAACGCCGACGAAACGACAGGGTCGCTTCGTCGGCGTTTTGCTGTCCGGCCGCCGGCTGCCAGGCGGCCGAAACCCTGCCCTATTCCGCGGCCTCACGAATCGACGCGGCCGACACTTTCGCCGCGCAGAACTTGAACTCCGGGATCTTCCCGTAGGGGTCGAGCATCGGATTGGTCAGACGGTTCGCCGGCGATTCGTTGAAGCAGAACGGGATGAACACCATGCCNGCGCAGAACTTGAACTCCGGGATCTTCCCGTAGGGGTCGAGCATCGGATTGGTCAGACGGTTCGCCGGCGATTCGTTGAAGCAGAACGGGATGAACACCATGCCGTCGGCGACCTCGCGATCGGCCCGCAGCACGGCCTCGATCGTGCCGCGGCGCGTCTCCACCGCGATCATCTCGCCGGCCCGAAGGCCGTGCTTGGCGATCTCGCGCGGATTCATCGCGGCGATACCCTCGGGCTCGATCGCGTCGAGCACCTCGGCGCGCCGGGTCATCGACCCAGTGTGCCAATGCTCCAGCAGCCGCCCGGTGGTCAGCACCATCGGGAACTCCGCGTCGGGCACCTCGTCCGGCGCGCGCAGATCCGCCGGCACGATGCGGCCACGGCCGTCGGCGGTCGGGAACCTGTCGTCAAAGACCACCCATTGCTCCTCGCCGTCGGGCTTCGACGGATAGGTGACGCTCTCATTCGCCTCCAGCCGGTCCCAGGAGATGTAGTTCAGCGAGGCCATCACCTGCCGCATTTCCTCATAGACCGCCGGCACCCCGTCATAGGACCAGTCGAGCCCTGAGCGATTGGCGAGATCGACGATCAATTCCCAGTCCTGCCGCGCCTCGCCGGGCATATCGATCGCGGGTCGTCCGATCTGCACCTGCCGATTGGTGTTGGAATAGGTCCCGAGCTTTTCGGCATGGGCGGACGCCGGCAGGATGACGTCGGCATGCCAGGCCGTCTCGGTAAGGAAGATGTCCTGCACCACGAGATGATCGAGCTTGGCCAGTGCGGCGCGCGCATGGATCTGGTCGGGGTCCGACATCGCCGGATTCTCGCCCATGACATACATGCCCTTGATCGACCCCTCATGGATCGCGTCGATGATCTCGACGACGGTGAGGCCCTTTTTCGGATCGAGCGTCCGGCCCCAGAAATCCTCCATCTCGCCGCGGATATCGACATTCTCGACGGAGCGGTAGTCCGGGAAGAACATCGGGATCAGCCCGGCGTCCGACGCGCCTTGCACGTTGTTCTGACCGCGCAGCGGGTGCAGCCCGGTGCCCGGACGCCCGACATGGCCGGTGATCAGCGCCAACGCGATCAGGCAGCGCGAATTGTCGGTGCCGTGAGTGTGCTGCGAAATGCCCATGCCCCAGAAGATGATCGAGCGTTCCGACGTCGCATAGATGCGGGCGACGTCGCGGATCACCTCCGCCGCGATGCCGCAGACCTCTGACATCGCCTCCGGCGCGAAATCCTTGACCTTCTCCTTCAGCGCCTCGAAGCCGCTGACATTGGCCTGGATATATTGCTGGTCGTAGAGCTTCTCCTCAATGATGACATGCAGCATCGCGTTGAGCAGCGCCACGTCGGTGCCCGGCTTGAAGCGCAGCCCATGTGAGGCGTGGCGCATCAGTTCCTGGCCGCGCGGGTCTATCACGATCAGCTTGGTGCCATTTTTCGCCGCCTGCTTGAGATAGGTCGCGGCGACCGGATGGTTCTGACCCGGCCGTGCGCCGATCACGATGACGCAATCGGCCTTCAAGGCATCCATGAACGGCGCGGAAACCGCGCCCGATCCGACGCCCTCGAGCAGCGCCGCCACCGAGGAGGCGTGGCACAGCCGCGTGCAGTGGTCGACATTGTTGGTGCCGAAGCCCTGCCGGATGAGCTTCTGGAACAGATAGGCTTCCTCGTTGGAGCCCTTGGCCGAACCGAAACCGGCGATCGCATTGCCGCCATCCGCATCGCGAATCTTGGTGAGGCCGGAGGCAGCGCGCTCCATCGCCTCCTCCCAGGTTGCCTCGCGGAAGACGTCGGACACGTCCATGAAGCGCATGTCGATGTCGCCGCGCTTCGGCGCGTCGTCGCGTCGGATCAGCGGCTTGGTCAACCGGTCTTTCGACATGGCGTAGTCGAAGCCGAAGCGGCCCTTGACGCAGAGCCGGTTTTCGTTGGACGGCCCATCGCGACCGTCGACCAGCACGATCTTGTTGTCCTTGGAATAAACCGTCGTCTGGCAGCCGACGCCGCAGAACGGGCAGACCGAATCCGTCACCTTGTCGAATTCCTTGACGACGCGCTTGCGGCCGTCCGTGTCCATCAGCGTCTTTTCGTACAATGCGCCGGTCGGACAGACCTGAACGCACTCGCCGCAGGTCACGCAGGTTGAAAAACCCATCGGGTCGTGGATGTCGAACACCGGCACCGCGTGATGGCCCCGATCGGCCATGCCGAGCACGTCGTTGACCTGCACTTCGCGGCAGGCGCGAACGCACAGATTGCAGGCGATGCAGGCATCGAGATTGACGGCGATCGCCGGATTGGAAATATCGTGGATGCCGGGGGTGTTGTCCGGCATGCCGTGGGTGGTGGACGCCGCGACGCTGTCTGGCCCGGCCTCGCCGTTCAGCGACGGGTTCTTGCCGTCGAATTTCGACGGCAAGCGCTTGGAACCGGTGATCCCGAAATCCGCCGCCCAATTCCAGAAGGACGATTGGCTGTCCGGGCTTTCCTCGGGCGGGCGCATGTCGGCGGCCAGCATCTCGAAGACCATCTCGCGCGATTTCTTGGCGCGCTCGCTGGCCGTCTTGACGACCATGCCGTCGGCCACCTTGCGCTGACACGACGCCGCCAGCACGCGCTCGCCCTCGACTTCGACCATGCAGGCCCGGCAATTGCCGTCCGCGCGATAGCCGGGCTTGTCGAGATAACACAGATGCGGAATCCGGTTGCCCTCGCGCTTGGCGACTTGCCAGATGGTTTCGTCCTTGCCGGCGGAAACCGACTGGCCGTCCAAGGTGAAGCTAATCAACTCGGCTTGCGTCTCGAGCCTGTCCGCATGGTCGCCGGCGACGCGGCCACCGTCGGCGGAGGCCGCACGTCCCACTGCGTTGTCAGGCGATACATTGCTCATATCGGCTGGGCTTTCGTTGCTGTTGTTCTGATCGGAGCCGCTCATCACAAATCCCCCCGGAAATATTGCAGCAGATGGTTCACCGGGTTCGGTGCCGCCTGCCCCAGCCCGCAAATCGAGGCGTCGCGCATGACCTGCTCCAGATCGCGGATTGTCGCCTCGTCGAGCTTGCCTTCGGTCCTCAAGAGCTTGCCCATCTTCTCGGTGCCGCCCCGGCACGGAGTGCATTGGCCGCAGCTTTCATGGGTGAAGAAATCGACTAGGTTCAGCGCCACGTCCTTGATGTTGTCCGCATCGGAAAATACCACGATCGCGTGGCTGCCGACGAACGAACCCAGTTCCGCGAGCTTGCCGCCGAAATCGAGCGGCACGTCGTCGAGGCTCGCCGGCAGAATCCCACCTGACGCACCGCCCGGCAGATAGGCCTTGAAGCTGTGGCCGTCGGCCATGCCGCCGCAATGATCCTCGATCAGCTCGCGGATCGTCACACCCGCCGGCGCAACCTTGACGCCGGGATCTTTCACTCTGCCGGAGACCGACCAGGAGCGCATGCCCGGATGGTCGGGCTTGCCCTGCGCGCGGAACCATTCGGCGCCGTGCTCCAGGATTTTCGGTACCCAGTAGAGCGTCTCGACATTGTTGTTGAGCGTCGGACGGCCGAACACGCCGACCTCGGCGATATAGGGCGGGCGGTGACGCGGCAGGCCACGCTTGCCCTCGATCGACTCGATCATCGCGCTCTCTTCGCCGCAGATGTAGGCCCCTGCCCCGCGCCGCAGTTCGATGAAGCCCGGCGCGACCAGTCCGGCCGCCTCCAGCGCGGCGATCTCGGTTCGCAGGATTTCCAATACAGCGGGATATTCGTCGCGCATGTAGAGGTAGATCCGCTCCGCCTCGACGACATGCGCGCCGATCAGGGCGCCCTCGAACATCGGATGCGGGTTGCGTTCGAGATAGTAGCGGTCCTTGAAGGTGCCCGGCTCGCCCTCGTCACCGTTGATCGTCATCAGGCGCGGGCCAGGATAACCGCGCACGAAGCCCCATTTCTTGCCGGCCGGGAAGCCCGCGCCGCCAAGCCCGCGCAGCGACGCATCGGTCAGCTTCTCGAGGACGGTATCGGCGGCGAGCGCGCCGGTGCGCACCTGCTCCCAAATTCCGTATCCGCCCTTGGCGCGGTAGGCCGCCAGCCCTTCGTAGTCGGGCTTCAGGACGCCGGTTTCGCCGGCCTCGGCCATCTTAATCAGCCCCGCCGCGCTGGCGTGGCCGACCTCGCGGTCGCCGATTCGGGCGGCCGGCGCGACATCGCAGCCGCCCATGCAGGGTGCGCGCATGACACGGACTTTCGCAGGATCGACTTCCGCCTCCAGTCCGGCGATCACATCCTCGGCGCCCATGCACATGCAGGTCACCGAATCACAGACCCGGATGGTCAGCGGCGCGGGCGTCGGCTCCCCTTCCTTCACCACGTCGAAGTGGTCGTAGAAGGAGGCGACTTCGTAGATCTCGACCTGGCTCAGCCGCATTTCCTCGGCCAAGGCCCGGATATGCTTGGCCTGTAGGCAGCCAAATTGATCCTGAATCAAATGAAGGTGCTCGATCAAGAGGTCGCGCCGCCGCGGCCGATCTCCGAGCAGATCGTGAACCTCGCGGTGCGCGCTCTCGTCGAGCTGGCGTCCTTTTGGCTTGGCGCTGTCGCGTTTGCGCGGCATTCGCGCGGCCGGTTGGTCAAGCATAATTCGGCTCCCCCGTTTCGCGGATATCGGCGAAACATCAATTCCCACGCTCAAGCTCCGCGGAGATCTCCACGAAAACTCTGCGGTCCTCAAATGAAATGGCCGGGATGCGGTCCGTTTGCTGGCGATCAGGTGGCGCCACGCCCGCTATCCCTCCGGGAGCCCTGTCCGGGGTGATTACCCTAACACGCCAGCTATGTGATGCAAGGCGTCGATCGATGCATTGCCGATCCGATTACTATCGAATTCCAAGCGCTTGCGTCAGCGTGAGCCCGTCTACCGCTCCACGGGTTCCGGTGGCCGGTCACGGCTGAAGGCGTAGGCGACCAGACCCGCCACCAGCAGCACGGCGTAGAAGGCAAAAACGGTGGCGTAGGCCGATTCGGAGGAGATCTCGGGATCGGCGAGGGCGAAGACGCCACCCGAGAGGAACTGGATGGCGCCAGCGCCGCCGATCGAGAAAAAGTTCAGCAAGGTGATGCCGCGCCCCAGCAAATGCGGCTGCATAAAGCTGCGCGCATGAGCCATGATCAGGGCGTAGTTGGCGCCAAACAGCGTGATCGCGGTGAGCAGAATGACGGCAGTCGGTGCGGAACCGGAGCCGAGGACGGCCAACCCCGCCAGCAGGATTGCGTTCACCGACGAGCCGACAATGGGGATCCATTTGCGGGTCCGGAAGATGACATCGAGCGGCCCGTGGGCGACCGTCCCCACGATCAGGGCGATGGCCATCAGCAAGGTCGCGTTGCCGACCCCTGCCAGGTCGAAACCGTAGACGTCGGCGAGATAGGGGCCGGCCCACAGGCCGCGGAGGTTTGCCGCCGGCGCATAGGCGACGAAGGCCATGGCCATCAAGGGCCAGAGTTCGCGCATCCGTAAAAGATCGAGGAGCGAGCCGCGATCCGTCGCGTTTTCAGCCGTCGGCACGGGCGGATCGCGCAGCACCCACATGATGATCAAGGCCAGAAGCAGGGTCACGACGGCGAGCCCGGCCATCACCTGGCGCCAGCCGACCGCCTCCACCGCGAGCGCCAGCGGCGCCGAGCCGAGCACGCCACCACCAAGACCGAAAGCGACGAACCAGGACGCAAACATCGCGAAGCGGCGCGGGTGAAAGGTCCGCGCGAAGATAAAGAACGCCGCCATCAGGATCGGCGCGCAGCCGGCCCCGATCAGAGTCATCGCGACGATGATCGCAACCGCCCCGTTGGCCAATGCGAACAGTGTCGAGCCGGCGGCAGCGGCGAGAAGAAACAGCGCCACCGTACGACGCGGACCATACCGATCGAGGGCGAATCCGACCGGAAACTGCATCAGCGCGAAGGCGATGAACCACAGCCCCGCCGCGCTCGACAGCGCCACCTCGCCGATCCCCAGATCCCGCGTCAGCTCCGGTGCGAGAACTGCGAGAAAGGAGCGGAAGAACTGCGAGAGGATGTAGGTGACGGCGAGAATGACGACGCCGGTCATCGGCGGTTTCCTTCGATGCTGGAACGACGACTGGCGCCGACCCTATCAAATCAGGAGATCGGCGAGGATATGGTTGTCGGTGATATCCTGGTAGCTGACCCCGCCCTCCTCGAACCGATTCAGGAGACCGGCGAAATTCGTCGAATCCTTGGTCTCGATGCCGATCAGGATCGAGGCGAAATCGCGGGCCGATTTCTTCAGATACTCAAAACGCGCGATATCGTCGTCGGGTCCGAGATAGTCGAGAAAATCCTTCAGCGCGCCGGGCCGCTGGGCAAGCCGCAGGATGAAGTATTTTTTCAGGCCCTCAAAGCGCAGCGCCCGCTCCTTGACGTCGGGCAACCGCTCGAAATCGAAATTGCCGCCGGAAACGACCAGCACGACGGTCTTGCCGCGCACACTCTCGCCCAGGCTGCGCAGCGCGTCGATCGCCAGCGCGCCGGCCGGCTCCAAAACGATGCCCTCGACATTCAGCATCTCCAGCATGGTCTGGCATAGCCGCCCCTCCGGCGACAGGATCACCCGCTCCGCCCCGAAACCACGCAGCGTCTCGAAGGGCAGCTTGCCGATTTCGGCGACTGCCGCCCCGTCGACGAAGCCGTCGAGCTGCGGCAGGCGAACCAGTTTGCCTTCGACGAGACTGGTGCGCAGGCTGGGGGCGCCGAGCGGTTCGACGAAATGAAAATCGGGCGACCCGTCGCCCTCGAAATAGCGGGTGAGCCCCGAGGCAAGCCCGCCTCCCCCCACCGGCAGGATCAGCATGTCCGGCCTCTCGCCGTCGAGCTGGCGCTCGATCTCGAGCCCGACGCTGGCCTGGCCCTCGACGATGTCCTCATGATCGAAGGGCGGCACCATCGGCGCGCCGGTCTCGGCGGAATAGGCCTTGGCCGCGGCGTAGCAGTCGTCGAAGAAGTCGCCGATCAGTTCGATTTCCACCGCGTCGCCGCCGAAGATGCGGGTCTTGTCGATCTTCTGCTGCGGCGTCGTCACCGGCATGAAGATGCGGCCCTTGAGCCCGAAATGCCGACAGGCGAAAGCGAACCCTTGCGCGTGATTGCCGGCCGAGGCGCAGCAGAACTTGCTGGTTGCCGAGCCGGCCGCGATGCGCTTGCGCATGAAGTTGAAGGCGCCGCGGATCTTGTAGGAGCGGACCGGCGTCAGATCCTCGCGCTTGAGGAAAATCCGGGCGCCATAGCGGGCCGACAGATGCTCGTTGAGTTGCAGCGGCGTTTCGGGGAACAACGCGCGGAGCGCGTCCTCCGCGCTGGCGACGCGGGAGCGGAATTCGGAAGTGGACATGAGACGGTTCTTGGATTTTGGGGCGCGCGGCGTGGCGTTCCCGGGAGATGTGCGGATCGACGGGGCGTCCCGGCGATCAGGAAGCGATAGTGCTGTCGGGCCGACCACCGCGAGCCGGACGGGTCCATTCCGCACCACACCGCGAGGCGGCACGGGGATCGGACGCGCCGGCGCCGATAATCAGGATCGCGGCTCCGCCGATCGAGATATCCAATACCATCGCACGCCCCTTTCCCGCATCGGTTGCCGTTGCGCTCAGCCATCGGCCATCGCGGCGGTTTTGTAAAGTCGGCCGGCCGTTTTGCTAACGTCGATTCAACCTTCGCACCCGGGGTGAACGCGGCGATTCTTGCGTCTCTGTCGCCAGCTGCGAGGCGGCCCCAAGGCGTCTCGGCAACGGACGTTCAATGGCCGGATCGCGCCCATGAAAGACATTTATATCGCCTCTTCCCATGCAGTCCATGCAGCGTCCGAGCTACGATCTTCGATGAAAATGGGATAGTTCGATAGCGTTCAACTTGTTGAACGCCGGCCCTTTTGTTACTGTAGTTGAAAATTTACGAATAGGCGTTCTGCCGGTGAGATTTGTTGCTATCGACGTCGAGACAGCGAATGCTGACATGGCATCCATATGCTCTGTCGGTGTCGCCGAATTTGATGGAAATGCACTCGTCTCCGAATGGTATTCGCTCATCGATCCCAGCGACTATTTTGACCCTATCAACGTATCAATTCACGGGATCGATCAAGCCGACATTCAAGGTGCGCCGACCTTTCAGCAGGCGGCGCCGGAAATCACCCGTCTGCTCGGTGATCAGGTGGTGGTAACACACACACACTTCGACCGAGTTGCGGTGCACCAAGCAGTAGGTAGGCACTCGATCTCGCCTCCGAACTGCACCTGGCTCGACTCAGCCCGCGTCGCTCGTAGAACTTGGGCAGAATGTGCCCGGTCGGGCTACGGGCTGGCCGACGTTTGTAGGCAGATCGGCTACCCATTCAAACACCATAATGCCCTCGAAGACGCAAAGGCATCCGGCCAGGTTATGCTTGCCGCGATGCAGGAGAGCGGTCTCGACTTAGAGGCCATGCTCGCGCGTGTGCAGCAACCCATCGACCTAACGTCAAGCAGCACGGCTTCAATCAAGCGCGAAGGCAACCCTTATGGTCCGCTTGCAGGTGAGGTGATCGTGTTCACTGGTGCCCTAAATATGCCCCGTCGGGTAGCCGCAGACATCGCAGCATCCGTTGGATGTGCGGTAGCCGCTAGCGTAACGAAGAATACAACGCTGCTCGTGGTCGGTGATATGGACGTGCAGAAACTGGCTGGTCACAGTAAAAGTTCCAAACATCGCAAAGCTGAGGAACTGGTGGCATCCGGCCTGCAGCTCCGCATCATTCGCGAAACCGACTTCAAGGAATTGGTCGCTCTTGGATAGCTGAAGATGGTCGCTCAGCGTATGTCTAATTTGGCGGCATCGCTGCCGTGGCCGGGCCTGATTCCGGCGTTCTGTCGCGGCTCAGCTCGCCGCATGGCCCGTTCCAGCACTGAAAAGGTGGCTGGGACGAGAGACTGCGCGACATTGAAGCGCAGGAATCCGCTCGCGGCCTGGGTGAGACTGAAGGCATTGCCGGGAGCCAGAACGACACCTTCCGCGAGCGCGGATCGTGCCACATCGGCGGCATCCAGACCCGCGGGGAGTTGGCACCAGAGGAACATGCCCGCATTGGGTTCGATCCACGGGGTCAGGCCAAGGCTTTTCAGTCTGGCGCTCACCGTACCCATCGCGTCGGCAAGGCGTGTGCGCAAGCCGCCGGTATGTTTGCGATAGAGCGTCAGGCGATTAATCTGCAACATAGCCAGCGGCCTTGAGGTAGTTCCAACATTCTTCGGGCTCGAACAGGTCGCAGATGTTGCCGACTGCACGCCAGAGATCGTCGA
>NZ_JAZHLK010000068.1:0-18458 GCF_036549515.1 Aurantimonas sp. E1-2-R+4
GGATTTCGAGAACCTGTCGCGCAACGCGCTCGCATTCCTCAAACTGGCGTCTATCCGCCTAATGCTGCGAAGGCTTTGTTCAAATTGAACAACTTTCCGGACCGACTCTCAGGCTCCGGCGCCGTAGTTTGAAAATGGCCTCGATGTTTGTGATTGACTTCGAGAGGTGGTCGACCTTTGCTCGTTCATATTTGTACAACTCGTAAGCGATTTTATCTTTTTGCAGGTGGCGCTCAGCCATCTTCACATGAAATTCGATCAGTCTTGCAACGTCTTTCGAGATGTCGTCCGTCGTAGCTGTGAGATCAATTTTCCGGTTCGACTGAATAAACCCCCGCGCCCCACTTTTCCAAACATAGCCATCAATGATCAGCCATTCGGCGTGGACAAAGAGAGTTACTGTTCGCGTGTCCCCGTGCGTGATGGTCACGGATGGACGAAGCAAATGATGGTGAAGAATAAAGTTCCTCAGGTCTTTGATGAAATCGTGTTTCCCGGCATTCTTGCCAATGATTTTTTGAATAGCGCGGTCATACGCGCGGCTGCGATCCAAGCCGGCATATTTGCGTAGTCGCCTGCAAATATCGACGTAGGTGGCATAGAGGGTTGAGAAATTCAGCAGATTGATGGTCGCCTTCGACTCTTCACGTTCGTAGGAGCGGGTTTCCGAATGCGCGAATGACATTGCGGATTCCATTCCCGCTTTCGCGGCATTCAAGGATAAGCCGGCTTCCAACATTGCTGACAGCACCAGCTCCAAATTCTCAAGAGCCAATGACACCTTGTGGTAGGGGGAAAATCTCAATGCGAAGGCCCAACCTTCACTTCCCACGGCTGAAACCATCTGGGCAAATTGCTCGGGTTGATCCGTTGCGCTGACGGCCATGTACTCGGCCAAACAAAGTGATTTCCGTAGTTCCAGAAGCTGCTCGTCAAAGAGGAGGTCGAAAACCAGATTGCCGGGGAAGAGGCGTAGCAGGGCATAGTCCTCCCTTGATATCCCCTTCACCGAAGGGACGATCTCCCATGGCTTAAAGCGATGGCGAGTAAGAAACGTTTGCAGTGTTTCTCGCGGCATCCCGGCCCTTTATTCGCTCCCAACATGCCCACCATCTGTATCCATAAATCTAAGCATTTCCGGGCCCCAAAAGGCAACTTTCTGAAGAGTTTTCTCGGAAGCAGACCGTCAACCTCCGGCCCGATATCGTCAAATTGTCGAGCTGACGCGAATGTCCGCTTTTCACCCAACCCCGTCTCAAAGCGGTCACCCGCGTCAGTAGCCACTGCCTTGCTCCCCCCCCCCCCAAAAAAAAACACCAGCGCCCAGATCAGTGGCAGGATGATCGCCGTCGCCAGCGCGTTGAGGCCCACGGCGAGATCGGAAAACGCCCCCGTCCCCTCGCTCTCCTGCCGCGCCGGCGCTGCGCCGATGCCATGCGAGGCCGTCCCCTGGGCAAAACGTCGCCGCCGCATCGCTCTTGGCGCCACGGCTCGCACGCGCTCGCGCCGCAACCGTGCTAGGCTAGGGTTACGCTGGGCGAGGTGGCGGGAACGTGGAACGACGAACCGATCATGGCGCGGTGACCAACCATCACGAAGGGCTCGAGGCCTGGCTGCGCCTCGTCGGCCTGGAAGCCCTCGCGCCGCAGCTGATCGAGGAGGATGTCGATCTCGCGGTTTTGCGCGAGCTCGACGAGGCGGACCTGAAGGAACTCGGCCTGACTCTCGGCCAGCGCCGGCGGCTGCTCAAGGCGCTTCACGAGGAGATGCCGGCGCCGCCTGACGAAAGCGTCGGCCCGTCCGCGGACGGCGCCGCCGAACGGCGGCAGATCACGGTCATGTTCGTCGACCTCGTCGGTTCCACCGAACTCGCCGCGCGGCTCGACCCGGAAGACATGGCGGCCGTTATCCGTACGTTCCAGAACACCGTCTCCGGGGAAATCGCCAGATTCGGAGGCCACGTCGCCAAATTCATGGGCGATGGCGTGCTGGCCTATTTCGGCTGGCCGCGGGTGCGGGAAGACGAGGTGGAGATGGCCCTGCGCGCCGGTCTGGCCGTCATCGAGGCGGCCGCGCGTCTGGCCTCTCCGGGGGGCGTCCCCTTGGCCATTCGCGTCGGCTGCGCCAGCGGTCCCGTCGTCGTCGGCGATCTCATCGGCGACAACGAGGCACGCGAGCGCACGGTTGTCGGCGACACGCCCAACCTTGCCGCGCGCCTGCAGGCGATAGCCTCAGCCGGAGCGCTGGTCATATCCGGGACGACACGCCAGCTCGCCGGCGAACATTTCGAGGTCGCACCGTTGCCGGCGTTGACGCTGCGCGGCTACGACCGGCCGGTCGAGGCCTTCCGCGTGCTGCGCGAAAACATGCTGGCCAGCCGCTTCGAGGCGAGGGAGGGTCAGCGGGTGCTGCCGCTTTGCGGCCGCGCCATGGAGCTTTCGCTCTTGCTCGAACGCTGGGAGTTGGCGCGGGGCGGCGAAGGGCAGTGCGTGCTCCTGACCGGTGAGGCCGGCATCGGCAAGTCGCGGATCACGGCGGAATTGCTGCGCCGTCTGGAAGGCACCGATCATTTCCGCATTCGGCAGCAATGCTCGCCCTATTATGCCGACACGCCGCTCTGGCCGGTGATCCAGCAACTGCGCCGGGCGGCGGGCCTCGACCCCGACGCCGGCAACGCCGAGAATCTCGATCGTCTCACGGCTCTGTTGGCGAAAGGCGACGGCGAAGCCCATGGCGCACTTTCGGCGCTGGCCGACGCGGTCGGACTTGTGCCGCTGGACGCCGAAAGTTTCGAACGGGTCGGCCCGCAACAGCGACGTATGATCACCCTGCAGGCGCTTGCCGCCCAGCCCGTGGGCCTGGCCCGCAAACGCCCGGTCCTCATGGTGCTGGAAGACGCGCATTGGGCCGATCCCTCGACCCTTGAACTCTTCGGCCTGGTTCTCGATGCGATCGGCGATCAGCCGGTGATGATCCTGATGACCAGCCGCCCGGACGGGGAGCCGCGACTGGCGGCCCATCCCCATGTCACCCATCTCGCGCTCAATCGACTGAGCCGTGCCGCCGCTCAGCAATTGATCGAGGAGCTGATCGGCGAGACGTCGGCGTCGAGCGAGATGCTGGAACAGATTATCGCTCGCACCGACGGCGTGCCGCTTTTCGTGGAAGAATTGACCAAGGCCGTGGTCGAGGCCCGTGACCACGATGCTTCCCCAGGGGCTATTCCCGTTTCCCTGCATGACAGCCTCCTGGCACGGCTCGATCGGCTGCCGGGCGTGCGGGAAGTCGCGCAGATCGCCGCGTGCATCGGCCGCGAGTTCGATTACGCCCTGCTCGTCGCCGTCGCCGATCTGCCCAAGGCGCAGATCGACGAGGCACTCGACCGGCTGGTCGAGGCCCAGCTGGCGTTTCGTCGCGGCGCCGCTCCCGCCGTCCATCATGTCTTCAAACATGCGCTGGTTCGCGACGCGGCCTACGCCAGCCTGTTGCATTCGCGCCGCCGCACCATCCACGGAGCCATCGCGGCGGCGCTCGCCGCGCGTCCTGACGGGGCGCCCGACAGCCTGATCGCGTACCATGCCGCCGAAGCTGGCGATCTTCCACAGGCGATCGAGCGCTTCGTGGCNCTGACGGGGCGCCCGACAGCCTGATCGCGTACCATGCCGCCGAAGCTGGCGATCTTCCACAGGCGATCGAGCGCTTCGTGGCCGCCGGCCGGGCCGCCGCCCACCGCAGCGCCAACGAAGAGGCGGTCAGCACCATTTCCAACGCGCTCGGCCTCTGCGAGAGGCTTCCCGAGGGGCCCGCCCGCGCGGTGCGGGAGCTCGACGCGCGCGTCGCCCTCAGCGTGCCGCTGATCGCGGTGCGCGGCTACGCTTCGCCGGAGGTCGAGGCGGCACTGACGCCCGCAGTCGCGCTTGCCGAGCAGCTTAAGGACGATTCCTGCCGCTTCACGGTGCTTCGCGCGCTGTGGAACTGCATCTATGATCAGGGTGAGCTGACGCGTAGCGCCGCGCTCGCCGATCAGCTCGTCGCTCTGGCCGAAATCAGCGGCCGGGGCGACTGGCAGCGCCTCGCCCAGCGCGCTCTCGGCTCCAACCGCAAGGCGGAAGGTCGTCTGCCGGAGGCGCGCGCCGCCTTCGAGGCCGTGCTCTCAGACCCCACGCCGTGGTCGCCGGAGCAAACCCTCTTTGAGCATGGCGAGAGTCCGGAACTGATCGCGCGCCTTTACCTCGGATGGATGGATACGATCGAGGGAATGCCCGACACGGGATTGGCTCGCATCGAGGCGGCCGTCCGCGATGCCGACGCGCTGGAGCTCCCGATTGCCAGCGTCTTCGCCGGCGCCATTCACAGCCTGATGCTCTTCTTGCGACGGGACGTGGAAGGCTGCCTCGCCCAAGCGGAGAAAAACCTGCGGCTGAGCGAGAAGCACGGTTTTGTCTTCTGGACCGCGCACGACAACGTCTTCATCGGCTGGGCGAAAACGATGCTGGGTGGCGGTATCTCGACGCTGCAGCAATCGCGCCGGGGAATCGAGCAGTGGAAGGCCACCGGCGCGCGGCTGCATGTGGCGACCTGGGATGCTGTTGCCGCCGATGCGGCTCTTCATCTCGGATGTATGCAGGACGCAACCGAGTTGATCGAAGAGGCATTTGCTTGCGTCGCGCACGCCGGCGAGGAGATGATGCTGTCGGAAATCCTGCGTCTTCACGGCGGCAGGCTTCTCCGCGATGGCGACGCCGCCGCCGCCGAGGACGCCTTGCGGCGCGCTTGTGCCACCGCGAGCCGGCAAGGCGTCAATTGGTTCGCGCTGCGCGCCGTGCGGGACCTCGCCTCGTTTTGCATGGCCAGGGGCGACGAACCGCGGGAATCGGCGGCGGCGCTAGAAGAAGCCCTCGACGCTATCGCGGAGGGGGACGGTTTGCTGGATCTCGTCGAGGCCCGAGAGATGTTGAACCAGCTTCGCGCTTGATCGGCGGCGGGGCCATCCCCCCTCAAAACACCAGCGCCCAGATCAGCGGCAGGATGATCGCCGTCGCCAGCGCGTTGAGGCCCATGGCGAGGCCGGAGAATGCCCCGGCCACCTCGCTCTCCTGCAGCGCCCGCGCCGTGCCGATGCCGTGCGAAGCCGTACCCAGGGCAAAGCCGCGCGCCGCCGGATCGCGAATGCCGAGGCGGTCGAGCAGCACCGGCCCGAGCGCGGCGCCCAACATGCCTGTCGCGATCACCAGCACCGCCGTCAGCGAGGGCAGGCCGCCGAGCTTTTCGGCGATGCCCATGGCGACCGGCGCGGTCGCCGATTTCGGCGCCAGCGCGATCAGGCTGATCGGGTTGGCCCGCAATAAAAGGCCGAGGCCGACGGCCGACACGATCGCCGTCAGCGAGCCGGTGAGAAGGCTCGCGGCGATGGCGGCGGCGCTCTGGCGGACCTTGTCGAACTGGCGGTAGAGCGGGATCGCCAGCGCCACCGTCGCCGGGCCGAGCAGGAAGTGGATGAACTGCGCCCCCTCGAAATAGGTCTGGTAGCTCGT
This sequence comes from Aurantimonas sp. E1-2-R+4, assembly GCF_036549515.1. Taxonomy (NCBI): domain Bacteria; kingdom Pseudomonadati; phylum Pseudomonadota; class Alphaproteobacteria; order Hyphomicrobiales; family Aurantimonadaceae; genus Aurantimonas; species Aurantimonas sp. E1-2-R+4. The sequence goes on from NZ_JAZHLK010000068.1 coordinate 5,535, forward strand.
CCCGGTCAGCGTCAGTACCGAGACGACGAGGATCACGGTCACCAAGACGGGATTGAGCAGCGCCGTCGATCCGGCCTTGCGATAGACGAAGGTTGCCCCCTGATAGGCGATCAGCGTCATGGTCAGCGACAGGAGCGGGCTCGCGGCCAGATAGACCCAGACGTCGGTCAGCCGGTCAGGCATCGTTCCGCTCCTTCCGACCGGGGCCGAACCGGTTCATCACGAAGGCGGTGACGGCGATCGTCAAAAGGGTCGAGACGACGAGGGTGATGCTTATCGCCAGCGCATCGCCTTCCAGCCGGGCGAGATGCACCATGATGCCGGCGCCGGCCGGCACGAACAGCAGCGAGAGATTGGCCAACAGCCCGTCGCCGACCGCGCCGAGGTTTTGCGGAACATTGCCCTTGATCAGCAGCGCGGCGAATAAAAGCGCCATGCCGATGACCGGGCCGGGGAGCGGCAGGGCGGTGGCAATGCTGATCGCCTCGCCGGCGAGCTGGCAGACGAAGATGGCGGTGATGGCTTGCAGCATGGTCTGTCGATTCACCTCGGTCGGCGGGGTTGGCCGGATTTTCGCGGCGGAGGCAGCGATTGCAGCATCTTTGCTCCGAGCGAATCCAGACCCAATTTCATCTTGTGTGTGCACACTCATTGACACTGTGTGTGTGTTTGGTAGGGTGTGAAAATTGAAAGGAGGATTCCCATGAGCAAGTATGATCCCTTGGGACAATACCTGGAAAGCCGGTCTGACCGTCATATTGCGATGAGTTTTGCGGAAATCGAACGAATTGTCGGGTCCCGGCTGCCGCGATCGAAGATGCACCGCGCTTGGTGGAGCAACAATCCCAGCAACAATGTCATGACTCGCCAGTGGCTGAGCGCGGGGTATCAGACCGAGCAGGTGGACATTGCCGGCGAACGTCTGGTGTTCACGCGTGCCGGACCCCGAAGCGGCGTGCCGAACGGGAGCCCGCGATCCGCTCGACCCACCGATAGCGCCCAGACCGGAGGCGGGCCGGCGCGCGATCGTCTCTTCGGCTCCATGAAGGGCAGTCTGTCGGTTGCCGCGGGCGTCGACCTGACGCGGCCGGCCGACCCCGAATGGGGGCAGTGTTACGACGATGGCTGACGGATTGTTGCTGGATACCTGTGCGGTCATCTGGCTGTCACAGGACGCGCCCATCGCTGAAACCGCCGTCGAGGCGATCTTGGCGGCGCGTTCGGGCGGCGCAGGCATCTGCGTTTCCGTGATGACCGCGTGGGAGTTGGGAATGCTCATGTCCAAGGGGCGCGTGGCATCGACGAAACATCCGCTCCGCTGGTTCGAGGAGTTTGTCGACGCCGCTGGTGTGACCGTGCAGGGCGTGTCGCCGGCCGTGCTCGTGGCGGCGTCCTATCTGCCGACACCGGTGCACAATGATCCCATGGACCGGATCATGATCGCCACCGCCCGTGAGCATGATCTGGTTATTCTCACGCGGGATCGCGCGATTTTGGCGTATGGCGAAGCGGGGCACGTCAGGACGCAGGCCTGTTAGCGAGCAGACGAACCGACTATGCTGGCGCCGGTGAGGCGGAGTTGACGGGGAACGATTCAGAATTTCGATCATCCCGCCGTAGCTACTTCGCCCAGTCCATCATACAGACCGGCCCCATGCGCTTTCCGCCTTCCTTCCTCGACGACATTCGCGACCGGGTTCCGATCTCGGACGTGATCGGCCGCCGTGTCGCCTGGGATCGCCGCAAGTCGCAGCCCGGGCGCGGCGACTACTGGGCCTGCTGCCCGTTCCATGGCGAGAAGACGCCGTCCTTCCACTGCGAGGACCAGAAGGGCCGCTACCATTGTTTCGGCTGCGGGGTCTCGGGCGACCATTTCCGCTTCCTGACCGAGCTCGAGGGCCTGTCCTTTCCCGAGGCGGTGGAGCGGCTGGCCGGGGAGGCGGGGCTCGCGATGCCCGACCGCGATCCGGCGGCGGAGCGGCGCGAGGAGGCGCGCGCGACCATCCTCGACGCCATGCGCCACGCCGCGGCGTTCTTCCAGTCGACGCTGCACGAATCGGACGGCGCAAAAGCGCGGGCTTACTTGCGCGATCGCGGCCTCCATCCGCAGACCCAGAAGCAGTTCGGCCTCGGTTACGCGCCGAATTCGCGCAACCGGCTGAAGGAGCATCTGGCCGCCAAGGGGGTCGGAAAGGCCGAGATCGAGGCCACCGGGCTCGTCGTCCACGGCGAGGAGATCGCCGTCTCCTACGACCGTTTCCGCGACCGCATCATGTTCCCGATCACCGATCTGCGCGAGGCCACCATCGCCTTCGGCGGCCGCGCGATGGCGGCCGACGCCCAGGCGAAATATCTCAACTCGCCGGAATCGGAGATCTTCCACAAGGGCCAGGTGCTGTTCAATCACGCCCGCGCCCGGCGCGCGGCGCGGGCCGCCGAAACCCTCGTCGTGGTCGAGGGCTATATGGACGTGATCATGCTCGCCCAGGCCGGCATCGAACACGCCGTCGCCCCGCTCGGCACGGCGCTGACCGAGCGCCAGCTCGACCTGTTGTGGCGGACCACCGGCGAGCCGATCCTGTGTTTCGACGGCGACGCGGCGGGGCTGAAGGCCGCGCACCGCGCCGCCGAGCTGGCGCTTCCGGCGCTGAAGCCCGGCCGCTCGCTGCGCTTTGCGCTGCTGCCCGACGGCAAGGATCCCGACGATCTGGTGCGCGAGGGCGGCCCGGACGCCGTGCGGGATCTGCTCGGCGCGGCGCGGCCGCTCGCCGACCTTTTATGGATGCGCGAGACCGCCAGCGGCCTGTTCGATACGCCCGAGCGCCGCGCCGATCTGGAACATCGGCTGAAAGCCTTGCTGCGCCAGGTCGGCGACGAGAGCGTGCGCCGGCATTATCTGCAGGATGCCGACGAACGGCTGCGTTCGTTTTTCGCCGGCAGCGGCGGTCATGGCGGCGGCAAGGATCGCAACAACGCGCGCGGTCGCCGCGACGACCGCGCCGGCCCGTCTGGTCGCGGCGCGGCGGGAGGAGGGCGGCGTTCGGCGATCTCCGACCGGCTCGCCCGCTCCAGTCTCACCAAGCCGTTGCGCGTGCCGGAGCCCTCCTTGCGCGAGATCGCGATCGTTCTGGGTTTCGTGAACCATCCGGTCTTGATCCACGAGGCGTTCGACTATTTCGCCGATCTGGACTTGCCGGAGGGCGATCTCGATCGCCTGCGGTCATCGGTCCTCGACGCTTATGCCGAAGCCCCGCCCGCCGATCGCGAGGCGTTGCTGGCGGAACTGGCCCGGCGCGGCGCGCGCGCCATTTTCGACGCCTACGAGGCAAAGGCCCGGCAGGTCCGACTCTGGCCGTTCCTTTCCGATGCCGCACCCGAGGACGCCCGGGAAGCCGTGCGCCAGGCATTGCACTTGCAGCATCGCTCACGATCACTAAGTCTGGAACTGAAGAACGCCGAGGAAGCGCTCGGACGCGAATCCTCTGAAGCGTCCTTCGCGCATCTGATCGAGGTGAAACGCGAGATCGAGCGGGTGGACGGCACCGAGGCGTTGATAGATGGATTCGGAACATTGTCCGGGCGCCCCGCCAAGGCGATCTGACGCGGGTCGCACAGTTTCCGTCGGATACCATGTTGGGGTTCGTGGGGCGGCGAACCATTGCCTTTAACCCCTTGACGCATCATATGACGGCGACCGTTAGGATCATTCCGTGATCCTTACGCTTGAATTTTTCGCAACCCGCCCCCTTTTGAGGGCGCCGTGAGGCTTCCTTGATAGCATGCGACGCTTCCCTCGGGATGCAGCCCGGCTGCTGTCGCACTATGGTTAAGCGAACGTTTACGGCTGCTGCCGTATAAAGGCAGCCAAGATGACCGCAGCGTCGACGGTCCGCGTCTAGCGGCGCGTCCCTGCTCGCGAACTGGAGAAGATTGCGCATGGCGACCAAGGCCAAAGAAAGCGAAGCGCCGATCGAGGAGCGGCCGGACGCGGCTGCGCCAGACGGACCTTTGCTCGATCTGTCCGACGATGCCGTCAAAAAAATGATCAAGGCCGGGAAAAAACGCGGCTTTGTGACCATGGACAAGCTGAATTCGATGCTGTCGGCCGACGATGTCACGTCGGAACAGATCGAGGACATGATGTCGATGCTCAGCGACATGGGCATCAATGTCGTGGAGAGCGACGAGGACGGCGAAGCCGAGGACAACGCCGAGACGTCCGAATCCACCGAGGTCGCGAGCCCCGGACGGACCCAGGTCGCGACCACCACCAAAAAGGAAGCCGGCGACCGGACCGACGACCCCGTGCGGATGTATCTGCGCGAGATGGGCTCGGTCGAACTGTTGTCGCGCGAGGGCGAGATCGCCATTGCCAAGCGCATCGAGGCCGGCCGCGAGACGATGATCGCCGGGCTTTGCGAAAGCCCGCTGTCGTTCCAGGCGATCATCATCTGGCGCGACGAACTCAATGACGGCAACATCATGCTGCGCGAGATCGTCGATCTCGAGGCGACCTATGCCGGCCCTGAGGCCAAGACCCCGACTCCTCCGCCACCAGCGGCCGACGGTACCACGCCGCAGCCGGTGCGCACGCCCCAGCCCGGCGCCCGGGCTCCCGGCGAGGAAGAGGAAGAAGAGGACGACGACCTCGAGAACAACCTGTCGCTCGCCGCGATGGAGGCCGAGATCAAGCCGCAGGTCATGGAGATCTTCGACCAGATCGCCGACGCCTACCGCCGGCTGCGCAAGCTGCAGGACCAGCAGGTCGAGAATCGCCTCGCCGCGCAGGGCACCCTGTCGCCCAGCCAGGAGCGCTCCTACAAGAAGCTGAAGGAAGAGCTGATCACGGCGGTCAAGAGCCTGTCGCTCAACCAGAACCGCATCGACGCGCTGGTCGCCCAGCTCTACGACATCAACAAGCGGCTCGTCGGCAACGAGGGCCGGCTGTTGCGCCTTGCCGAATCTCACGGCGTCAAGCGCGACGAGTTCCTGCGCGAGTATCAGGGCTCCGAGCTCGATCCCAACTGGACCCGCCACATCGCCAACCTCTCCGGCAAGGGCTGGCTCAAGCTGGTCCAGTCGGAGAAGGATCAGATCAAGGCGCTGCGCCAGGAGATCCAGAACCTCGCCACCGAGACCGGCCTCGAGATCACCGAGTTCCGCCGCATCGTCCACATGGTGCAGAAGGGCGAGCGCGAGGCCCGTCAGGCCAAGAAGGAAATGGTCGAGGCGAACCTGCGCCTGGTCATTTCGATCGCGAAGAAATACACGAACCGCGGCCTGCAATTCCTTGATCTCATTCAGGAAGGCAATATCGGCCTGATGAAGGCCGTGGACAAGTTCGAGTACCGGCGCGGCTACAAGTTCTCGACCTATGCGACCTGGTGGATCAGGCAGGCGATCACCCGCTCGATCGCCGATCAGGCGCGCACCATTCGCATTCCGGTGCACATGATCGAGACGATCAACAAGATCGTCCGCACGAGCCGCCAGATGCTGCACGAGATCGGCCGCGAGCCGACCCCGGAGGAACTGGCCGAAAAGCTCGCCATGCCTCTGGAAAAGGTTCGCAAGGTCCTCAAGATCGCCAAGGAGCCGATCTCCCTTGAAACGCCGGTCGGCGACGAGGAGGATTCCCATCTCGGCGATTTCATCGAGGACAAGAACGCGGTGCTGCCGATCGACGCGGCGATCCAGGGCAATTTGCGCGAGACGACGACCCGCGTCCTCGCCTCGCTCACGCCGCGCGAGGAGCGCGTCCTGCGCATGCGCTTCGGCATCGGCATGAACACCGACCACACGCTGGAAGAGGTCGGGCAGCAGTTCTCGGTCACCCGCGAACGCATTCGCCAGATCGAGGCCAAGGCGCTGCGCAAGCTCAAGCACCCGAGCCGCTCGCGCAAGCTGCGCTCGTTCCTCGACAGCTGATCGCGGCGGGCTATGCCGACGATCGCGATCTTCTACGGGATCGTCGTTCGCATGTATTTCCACGATCACAACCCGCCGCATTTCCATGTGCAGTACGGCGGTGCGCGGGCGCTGGTGAGAATAGCCGACGGCAGTATATTGGCGGGCGAGCTTCCGCCGACGGCGGCAAGTCTGGTGCGGCAATGGGCGCTGGACCGCCGGCCGGCGCTTGAACTAAACTGGCGTCGCGCCGGCGCGGGTGAGCCGATTGAGCGCATCGCCGGCCCCGATGGTGATGGCAATGGATGACACTGGATTTCCGATGGTCGATGTCACGGAGGTGAGGGCGCTTGCGGACCACCGGCTGCATCTGCGGTTCTCGACCGGTGAGGAGGGCGAAATCTCCGTCGCGCCGCTGATCGAAACCGGCGGCCCGATGGTCGAACCGTTGCGCGACGAGACCGAATTCGCGCGCGTGTTTCTCGAGCTCGGCGTTCCGGCCTGGCCGAACGGTTTCGATCTCGACGCCATCGCCCTCTACATGGACATGCGCGACCGCGGCCTATTGGCGAGGTCGGCGGCATGAGCTTCCTCAAACGGATTTTCGGCGGCACTGCCGCCGCCGAACCGAGTGCGCCGCGTGTCGCCGCCGAGGAAACCTATGAGGGTTTCGCCATCGCCGCGACCCCGATGGCCGAGGGCGGGCAGTACCGGCTGGCCGCGACGATCAGCAAGGAGATTGGCGGCGCCACCAAGACCCACCGGCTGATCCGCGCCGATCTGTTCGCCTCCGCGGAGGAGGCCGCCCGCTTTGCGCTGATCAAGGCCCGCCAGGTCATCGACGAGCAGGGCGAGCGCCTGTTCGGCGGCTGAGGACCAGTGCCCTTCTTTTTACTATCTCAGGGAAGGCCGTTGAGGTTTTCTGTGCTGTTCCACGTCGGGAAAGAGCGTTTCCGGGATCCCGGGAGCGCTCTTTGTCCATGCGGTCTCGGTTTGTGGGGGCGGCTTCAGTAAAAAAGGAGAGTGCTCCGAAGCCAATCATAACGAGGACGTCGCCGTGGACCACTGGGGAACACGTCTCAAAGCCGCATTGCAGACGCGCCAGATCGGCAAGCATTACGCGCTTGCGGTCGAACTGGGTGTGCATGAAAGTGCGATCAGTCGCTGGCAACAAGGCCTGGCCATTTCGGTCCCCCACCTGATCGCTCTTTGCCAGGCCCTCGATATCTCCATCGACTGGCTGCTGACCGGACAAGGAAGCATGACGCAGCACAAGCTTCCGATGGCGGATTCCGCCGAGGCGGCCAGGATATTGTTCCAGGATATCACTCGCCGGGACATGGCGACGACGGCGAACGTCCTCGCCGTGCTGCTCGAACGCATGACCGCCATCGAGCATTGAAGAGAAGTTTCGCCCTTTTTTCCTGCGCAATAAATTCCGTTACGGGATGCGCTACATGCAATAGAAATACAACTAATAATTGTAATTATGTTTAATGATTTCTTGGCTGGGTTGTGTCTCCTTGTTGGGCTCGCAACCAGCCGCCGGCCGGAGCAGCTTTGTTCCAGCCGGGCGTGATTCCCCCCAGCCAAGGAGAATTTCGATGACGACACCCTATGAAATCCAGATCACTTTGTCCGGCCCTGACATCAACACTCTCAAGAACGAGGGCTGGTCGCTCTTCGCGTTCAAATCCGTGAAGACCACGGCGGGTGGCGCCGAGCCGGTTTTATGGTTCAAGACCCAGACCTTCATGCAGACGACAAAGGTCGACTGGACCGAGAGTTACCAGGCTTACGTGTCGACCAGCGCCATCGTGCCCAACGGCAGCATCGATGCGGAGACGGATCTCGCCGTCGACCTGGGGCAGACCATCACCGTCGACAAGAACGGCAACCTGAGCGCCGCGTCGTCCGGCGAGGACGGCGTGGTGACCTTGTCGAACCCGATCTCCGGCGGGCAGTGGACGAGCGGCCTGTCGCAGGAAGCCCACGGCGTCTTCGTGCCCATGTGTGCGTTGACCCTGCACGGCATGACCGAGGAATTGATCGCTCCGATCGAGAAGGTCCTGCTGATGTTCGCCACGGCGAAATTCAATACCGGGCAGGTCATCTACCAATCCTTCTCGCAAGGCCTGATGGTCGATCTGACCAGTGCGCCGACGGTCGATGGCGTGAAGAGCCGGTCGGTCGGCTACGTGCTCAACGACGGCTGGAACTGGCATGACTCCACCTGGGCTCAGCCCACCCCGGCCAAGGCTCTTCTGGGCGACCTTCTGATCGAACAGGACAGCAGTCTGGCCCATACCGCGCGGCAACGCCGGCACATGATCGCCGCCTGATCCACGTCTGTCGATACTCGCTTCGCGCGGCTTGCGAGCTTCGCGGAACGAGCATCGGGCAAACGATAGCAGGTCGGGGAGGCCGAAATGGCTGGCGGGACGCTGACGATCAAGCTGGCGAAGGGGAGCGCCGCGCGGCTCAAGGCGAGCGGCTTCCAGCTTTACGGCTTTCGACAGGTCATCAGCTCGAACAAGAGCGGCGTGCCGCTGGTCGCGAGCCGCCTCGGGGAGGCGCAGTTCGTCGATGCGATCTCCGTCGATCCATCCCGGCGCCATTTCAGCGTCTATATCTCTCTCGATCGGATGGCCGTCGATCATGCCGTCGTCGCCGGCGATCAGGCGGCGATCTCCGAGGGTGATCTCGCCGAGGTTTCGACCACCGGCATCGAACCCAAGTCCGGCGGAACGGCCGGGGCGGTCACGGTTCTGAGCAAGGCCGAGCGCGCCATGGTCTGCGGTCTGTCTGCCGCCGCCATGTTTCCGGCCAACGATGGACCGGCCGTTCCCTACAGCGGCTTCGATATCGAGGTTGGAGCGCAAGTCGTGATCGAGCCCACGGCCTCGATCCTGCTGATGTGGGCCACATCGACCTATGATCTGAGCGTCTTCATGGCCAAAAGCCTGGGGCGAAGCGTCCTCATCGCGACCGATCTGGTCGACGACACGATCGGTTTCGACATCGACGCCGGCTGGCAGTGGCCCGCCGGGGCGCTCTGGGCGAAGGCGATCCCGCCGAACACCGAACTGAAGCCTCTGCTCGTCCTGGAGCCGGGGCACAACCGACCGTTGGGATTCTAACTCCCCAGGCGGCGCTGCAAGGAACGAAAATCAAGCGAGGGAAACCTTCATCAACCCGTCGAAGCCGCGCTTCGACCATTCATCAAGGAGAATCCCAATGATCGAAATTCATGAGTCCGTGGAACGCAGCGTCGTGGCGAGTGGCACCGCGATCGTCCAGTTGCCGGGCGTCGACAATATCGGCGTCCGCAACTGCCACAACCAACCCGGCCAACAATTGCAGACGCGATATTCCTATCTCCTCGTCAATACGGCGACGGACCACAGCATCTCGGCCGAATGTACGGCGCTGCCGGGCGGCGGCATGCAGACCGCCAGCTTCCATCGGAACTGACGCCCCCTTCTCCCCTTGGGGGGGCCGAAGGACGGGGCGAGACCCGTGGCTCGACCCCGGTACCCCGTAGGGGCGGATGAGGGGTTCTCAGCACCGGATCGGGCCGCAATTTGTCGGACGGAGCGGCCGCGCACCCCCAACCGCGCGGAGATCGTGCGACACCGCCGAGGCGATTGGCGATGCCGCCAAACGCGGTCGTCATCCTCGGGCTTGACCCGAGGACCCATTCCAAGCCGGTGGAACCGCCAAACCCTTGCAATCCGGGCCTCTCACCACACTCCGTCAAAAAAATCTCTCCCCGTCTTCCACGCCCCGCTTATCCTTCTCCCATCGCCCTCGCGGGAACACGGGTCATGAACCGGATGCGCGTGGAGGGGGACGGTGCCGGATGGGTCGCGCTGCGGTGGCGCGGCTGGGTGATGAACCCTCACATCAGGGCCCTTTGCAGACCGGCTTCGCACACAGCGGGGCGTCGGGTCCGGGGCAAGCAGCCGGCGGGCGCATGGCAAGCGTCATTCACTCATCAGCATAGCGACGTTCGCCATGCGTCCGCTTCCCGATCCTTTGCCCCGAGAACCGGGCGCGAAGACGCAGGCGCTTGGCCATTTTTTCAAGGAGCCATGACCATGACCAAATCTGTCGCGAACAAGCCCGACTTCGCCGGCCCCGAGACCTGGCCGGAGATCACCCGCAACGCGCTGGAGCTGGCGGTGCGAACGGCAGCGAATCTGCACGAGCTGCCCGCCTCCTGCCGGATGAAGGCCTGCCGGAAAACCGGCCGTTGCCAGACCGAGATTCTCCGCGATCCGCAGTCGCTGTGCCAGGGCGACTGGACCCACGCGGCCGATCTGACCGTCGTCGGCATGTTCGCCTTTCTCCTGCATCTGACCCGTCACTGGTGGGAAGACTGAACCTCGGATGAACGCCGGGTTCCGGGGCCATTCACGCGCCATCTTCTAGGGTCTGGTCATTCACCGGCGAAGTGTTGGCGAATGATCGCAGGGCCGGCTCGACCGGTGGCGATCGCCCCCCGCGAAACCGTGGTCCGCGACAGTCGAAATCGCGCCGACCCGAATGGAGACCAACCCATGTTCAAGTCCCTGACCCGCTCGATCCTCGTCGTTGCCGCACTCGCCACCGGCGGCGTCGCCACCACCGCCGCGCCGGCCGCCGCCGACGGTTTCCGCTTCGGCATCACCATCGGCGAGCGCGCCCAGCCGGCTCACGGACGGAGCTATCGTGGCCAGCGTGACTACCGGGATTATCGCGAATACCGGCCGGCCTGCCAGCCTCGCCGCGCCGTGCGCAAGGCTAGCCGCATGGGGGTCAACCGCGCCCGCGTGATCCGCGCCAATCGCCGCGCCGTCGTGGTCGCCGGCCGCTCGCGCGGCGACCGCGCCATCGTGCGCTTCGCCCGCGAGCCGGGTTGCCCGGTGCTGAGCTTCCGCCGCCGCTGAGCCCTGAGCCCTGGGTCCGGCAAGGGCGTCCGCAGGCGAATTTCCCCCGTCGCCCGGACGCCCGCGCCGCCTCAGTCGCTTATGTCGTAGACCATCCGGACGCTGGCGGTGAAGGTGTTCTCGCCGGTCTCGACGGGAACGACGCTCGGCGCCGCTTCCGCCGCCATCATTTTCATAGACCGGTTGAGCGGCATCGGCGGGATCACTCCCAGATCCTCGCTGATCTCGCGCACCGGGCCGAGCGTGACGCCGGCAGCCTCGGCCAAAAGTTCGGCTGTCGCGGCCGCGTCGGCGACGGCTTTTTTGCGGGCCGCATCACGAGCCTGGCGCGGTTCGGCCACGGCGAAGCTGATGTCGCCGCCCTGGTTGACGCCGAGCGTGACCGCCCGGTCCAGAATCTCGCCGAGCCGGGCGAGGTCGCGGACCCGGACGGTCAGCGTGTTGCGGACCTCGTAGCCGACGATGGCCGGCGGCGTCTGGACGCCGTCAGAGCGCTGGTTGTCGTAGCGATATTGCGGCACGATCGAAAAGCCGGAGGTCTGCAGGTCGCGGTCCTCGGCCCCGAATTGGCGCATGCCGGCGGTGACTTCGCTCATTGCCGCATTGGCCTGATCGAGCGCGGCGCGCGCCGTCTCGGCCGAGCGCAGCACGGTGAAGGACGCGATGGCGAGATCGGGTTTCATCGTGGCCTCGCCGGTGCCGGTGACGACCAATGTGCGCGGCGCGGGCGCGGCGGGCTCCTGCGCGCCGGCCAAGGCCGGTGTCGCCAGCACGAGGAGGGCGGCGATCAGATTGCGGTGACGGTTTCGCATGGGCGCGGAACTCCGGTTCGAAGGATATCGCCGATCTTGCTAGGCCGCCATTGCGGCGTCAAAGCGGAGATTGGAAGAAAAGCCGGCGCCGAGACGTCCAGCGCCTTGAGGCGCTGCGGCGTATGCGCTAGGGCAGGGCGCGTGGGGCCTGTAGCTCAATTGGTTAGAGCCGGCGGCTCATAACCGCTTGGTTGTAGGTTCGAGTCCTACCGGGCCCACCAGTTATATCAATGCCTTGACGGATATTGGGGCGGGAATAGCGTCTCGTTCTCCCTCGCTGGGGCAACAAATGGGGCAACAATCGACCTGTTGCGGGAGCGTGTGAGGGGCATGCGGTGGAGTTCAACGTGTCGATAGATGGCGGACGCGGATGGCAGAGCGGTGAAAAAGGGGCTGAAACTTCAGATCGATCAGCAGAACCGGAACGGTGATGCAGACGCGAAAAGGGCCGGCCCGGAGGCCAGCCCTTAGATTGCGCGCTGTGCGGATCTCGGAGGTCGGACGCTCTCCCTGTCACGTCTCGAACAACCGGCGCCATTCCTCCGCCATGCGATCCGTGGCGGCGCGGGTTTGGGTGATCAAGGTGACAAGAATTTCCTGGTCGTCGCGTTCGAGCCGGGCGCCATAGTCGTCGCGTTCGATCGTCAGCTCGGAAAATCGCTCCAGCGTCCGCGCGATGGCCTTGAGGTCGCCCAAGGTGGATTCCATGTCGACGAACGCCTCGGCGAGACGGCGGTCGCGGTCGGATGCTTCCGGTGATGGGATGGGCGCGGTGTCGCCCGTCCAGAACCGTGCGGGGATTTCCATCAGCTCGCCTCCCATTCGATGCCGGCGACGGCGTGAAGGAACGGCGCCCCGAAGCTTGAATCCATCAGGGCCATATCGCCAACGGTTGGGTTTTCGAGCAGATAGCGAGCCCGCGCACGTTCCTCGGCGAGCGTTTCGCAGCGATAGGCCAGCAAGTCCATCAGCCCGCTTTCCATCGCGTCGCACGTCTCGTCATAGGCGGTCACGGCCGCAGTCAGCCCGAACGCTTCCTGCCGTGCGGCTTCCTGATCATAGGTCGTCTCGACGAGGGCGAGATTTTCCGCCTCTTTCGCATCCAGAAGCCCCCGCATCCGGTTGGCCATGTCCGGGTCAAGCCGTTCGATGACGACGAGATTGAGAGCGCCGGTGCAAAAATCCACCACTGAAGCGGCCGGATATCTGGCTGTTGGCCGGAGCAAAACTCCGCCAGTGATAGCCTTCGTGCCTTTGGCCGAGGGCGGGGATGA